>NZ_JAYGHZ010000526.1:0-502 GCF_034931285.1 Synechococcus sp. BA-120 BA3 | reverse complement strand
GGCGGAGGCGGTGCTGCTGCATGGCTGCCACTGGGGACGGGCGGAGCTGGCCCGGCGTCGGGCCCGCAGCGGCAGCATCGGCTTCGCCCAGCTGCTGGAGGGGCTCGACCCCGGCCCGGACGCCACCGCTCCCACCCCCCTGCTGCGGGCGGTCGGGCAGCGCTACAGGGCCGCCCTGATCGATGAGTTCCAGGACACGGATCCGGTGCAGTGGCGGATCCTGCGGCTGGCCTTCCCCGGCGACACCCACCTGCTGGTGATGGTGGGGGATCCGAAGCAGGCCATCTACCGCTTCCGCGGCGGCGATCTGGACACCTACCGGCTCGCCCGCCGCAGCGCGGCGCGCGTTCTGGCGCTGCAGGAGAACCGCCGCTCAACTCCGGCGCTGATCGGGAGCCTCAACGGCCTGATGGCGCCGTCGGGCCTGCCCCGCTCGGGCCTGCCGGTGCCGGCGGTGCTGGCCCGTTCGCGGCGAAGCGGGCCCGACGACATGGCGCCGGTG
>NZ_JAYGHZ010000525.1:0-516 GCF_034931285.1 Synechococcus sp. BA-120 BA3 | reverse complement strand
GGCTCCAGGTCAGCCACCAGCTGCGCAGCGACACCGGCGCCGGGACCCCCGGGCAGCGGCGCTTCGTCGCGGCGCTGGAGGGGCAGGCCGAGGGGATCCCCGCCCCCGGGCCGTTCCGCAGCTCCGGCGGGGGCGGCGACCGCCGGGTCTCCACCCCCGTGCTGCCCGCCCGCGAAGCCCTCGGAACCCTGGCGGGCAGCCTGGAGGTGGCAGGCCGGCTCAGCGGCGTTCCCCTGGCGGCGCCGGTGGTGGTCTGGGAGGAGCGCAACTGGCTCCTGGGCGTCCGCCAGCACCTGCTGCTGGAGCTCGATCTCCAGGCCCTCGAGGCGATCCCGGGACTGGATCTGGCGGTCGTGCTCGCCCCGGTGCGGCCGGCGGCGGTGCTGCAGGCGAGACCCGCCCCTATCGCGGCGTCCCCTGCCGGGGACAGCGGCGGCCGCCGTCTGCTCTGGCCCCTGGAGCCCGGCCAGGTCAACGTCCTGGAACTGCGCTGCTGACGCTGGAGCGGCCTGGGGC
>NZ_JAYGHZ010000524.1:0-519 GCF_034931285.1 Synechococcus sp. BA-120 BA3 | reverse complement strand
CTGGAAGACGCAGGCCATATGCCTGCGGATGAATTTGATGGCGCGGTTGGTGTGTTCGGCGGGTGCGGGATGCAGGCCTATCTGGCGTTCAACCTGCTGAGCAATCCGGAGCTTGTCGAGAGCGAGGGCATGTTCCTCCTGCGCCATACCGGCAACGACAAGGACTTCCTGACGACGCGGGTATCCTACCTTCTGAACCTTCACGGCCCCAGCATCGGCATTCAGACGGCGTGCTCTACGTCGCTGGTGGCCATTCATATGGCGGTACAGAGCCTTCTGGCGCGAGAATGCGATATGGCACTGGCGGGCGGGGCAAGCATCGACCTGCCCCATGGCCGGGGTTATCGGTACGCGGAGGGTGAGATACTCTCTTCCACCGGACGGTGCCGCGCATTTGACGATGACGCCGATGGTACGCTGTTTGGCAGCGGCGCCGCCGTGGTGGCGCTGCGGCGGCTGGACGACGCGCTGCGTGACGGCGACAATATCCATGCCGTGATCCTGGGTTCTGCCATCAAC
>NZ_JAYGHZ010000523.1:0-520 GCF_034931285.1 Synechococcus sp. BA-120 BA3 | reverse complement strand
GGGTCCGGCTGTTCGGTCGGCTCGAGGCCGGGAACGGCTTGGGCGAGCACCAGCGGCATGGCCAGCCAGGAGGCCGTGGCGCCGGCGCCGAGTGCCGTCAGGACGGAGAGGGGCTGGGAAGCCATGTCAGGGAGGGGCGCCGTGGGGCGTGCAGGGGAACGACCCGGCGCCGGGATTGCCGAACGACAGTGTACGGGGGGTGATCATCCGGCGCCGAAGCCGCGGAGCAGCACCCGCTCCGCGCTGCCGGCCACCAGCCGCAGCCCGCCGTCGGCCGCCAGCCCGGCGGGCCACCAGTCGACGCCATCGAGGTGGATCGGCCCATCGGGCCGATGCAGACGCCGCTCCGCCTGCCGGCACACCTCCTGGGGCCTCCCGGCCCAGGCCATGGCCCACTCCAGGGCCGCCAGCACCTCCCCGCACCAGAGCAGGGGATCGGCGCGCCCAGCTCCCAGCACCTCCGCCAGGGCCACGGCACCGTCGGGCGCCCGGTTGGCGACGTTGAGCCCCACCCCCATCC
>NZ_JAYGHZ010000522.1:0-520 GCF_034931285.1 Synechococcus sp. BA-120 BA3 | reverse complement strand
CCCCACCGGCGGCGCGCCCGATCCGCTTCTCCACCACCAGGCGCGGCGCCGTCCCGGCCAGCTCCGTCAGCAGCCGGCCCGCCTCCGATGCCGCCTCCCATGCCGCCTGCAGGGCGGCGGCTTCGGCCACGCTGGGCGTGCCCATCTCCCGGGCCACCGCTTCCGAAGGATGGGGCACGGCCACCGACGCCAGGGTGGGGGCGTCATAGAGGCGCAGGGGCCAGCCGTGCTGCTCCGCCAGGGCCAGCAGGGCGGGTTCATCCCCCTTGCGATCGATGCTGGCCAGGCCCGCCACGGCCTCCCGGGCCAGTCCCTGCTGCTCCAGGCCTTCGGCCACCAGCCGTTCCAGCACCGCCAGGCTGGTGTCCCGCTCGCAGCCGATGCCCAGCCAGAGACTGGGGGGATGCCAGCGGCAGCCCGCGCCACCGCGGGGCCCGATCACCATGGCCGCCTCGCCGTAGGCCTGGCTGCCATCGGCTTCGCCGCCCTCGGTCCTGAAGTTGCCGGCGGCCTCCAGCCC
>NZ_JAYGHZ010000521.1:0-533 GCF_034931285.1 Synechococcus sp. BA-120 BA3 | reverse complement strand
TCGGTGGCCCGGGCCACCTCCGCCGGCCCGGCCACCGGCTCGACCACGACCGCCACCGAGCGCTGGGCCGCCTCCCGGCGCAGCAGCTCCGCTTCGAAGCTGGCGTTGGCCTCGGAGGGATTGAAGACCAGCCCCACGCTGGCCAGGCCAGGGGTGATCCGACGGGCGAGATCGAGCTGCTCGGCCAGGGGGTTGGTGCTGACCGTGCCCACCACATTGGGCCGGTGGCGGGTGTAGCTGGTGCCGGCCCCGGCCCCCCACGGGTTGGAGCAGTAGGTGAACACCACCGGCACCCGGGCCGGGGCGATGGCCAGGATCGCCGCCAGGGGCGGGGTGCCGATGGCCACCAGCATGTCGACCCCGCCCTCCAGCAGCTCCGCCACCTGGGCGCGGCAGGTGGCCATGCTGCCCTCGCTGAAGCGCTCCAGCAGGATCACACCGGCCGGCGCCTGGAAGCCGCCCCTGGCCAGGGCCTGCACGAACCCGCGTCGGGCGGCATCGGGGGCGGCCCCCCGCACGTACTGGATCAGGCC
>NZ_JAYGHZ010000520.1:0-567 GCF_034931285.1 Synechococcus sp. BA-120 BA3 | reverse complement strand
GCCCAGGGCCGTGGGCAGCCCCGGCGGCAGGCGCCGCACCACCGCCTGGACCCGCTCGTCGCGGCCGGCGGCCAGCAGGCGGATCAGCAGCCAGGACATCAGGCTGGCCAGCAGGCCCAGCCCCAGGTACAGGGGGAGCTCCAGGGGGGAGCGCACCTCGTAGGCGGGCAGGCGCAGGATCGGCGTGTCGCCCAGGCACAGCTGGGTGACCAGGGCCGAGGCCACCGCCGCCACCAGCACCGCCCGCAGGCTGGGGCGTCCCGGAATGGCGCTGTAGCTGCCCTCGAAGGCGAAGAACACGCCGGCGATGGGGGCCTTGAAGCCGGCCGCCAGACCCGCCGCCACTCCGGCCCCCACCAGGGCCTTCTGGGCCTGGGGGGAGAGGCGGCCCCTCAGGGCCACCCAGAGGCCGATGTTGCCGCCACCCTCCACACTCGGACCCTCCGGCCCGAGGGAGGCGCCACTGCCCAGGCTGAGGGAGGCCGCCACCAGCCGCAGCCAGGGCAGGCGCGGCTCGCCCCCCTGGCGGCCATCGGCGATCGCCATCAGGCTCGACAGACCCGGGCC
>NZ_JAYGHZ010000519.1:0-580 GCF_034931285.1 Synechococcus sp. BA-120 BA3 | reverse complement strand
GGCTACGTGCTCGAGGCCCTGGGCCTCGACCTGGCGGCGCCCCTGGCCACGGTGGTGGAGGCCCTGCCGCGCACCGGCGTCACCTTCCTGTTCGCCCCGGGCTGGCACCCCGCCCTGGTGGGCATGGCCCCCCTGCGCCGCACCCTCGGCGTGCGCACTGTCTTCAACCTGCTGGGACCCCTGGTCAATCCCCTCACCCCCGAGGCCCAGGTGCTCGGGGTGGCCCGGCCCGACCTGCTCGATCCGATGGCCGAGGCCCTGCGCCGGCTCGGCCAGCGGCGGGCCGTCGTCGTCCACGGCCACGGCGGCCTCGATGAGGCCACCCTCTCGGGTCCCAGCGAGCTGCGGCTGCTGGAGGACGGCGAGGTCCGCCGCGACTGGCTCGACCCGGCGGCGCTGGGGCTGGCCCCGGCGGATCTGGAGGCCCTCAGGGGTGGGGATGTGGCGGCCAACCGGGCGATCCTGGAGGCGGTCCTGCAGGGCGGCGGCACCCGGGCCCAGGCCGATGTGGTGGCCCTCAACGCCGCCCTGGTGCTGTGGGCCGCCGGGCTGGAGCCGTCCATCGCCGCCGGCCTGGAGC
>NZ_JAYGHZ010000518.1:0-582 GCF_034931285.1 Synechococcus sp. BA-120 BA3 | reverse complement strand
AGATCACGGTGCGGGGGGCCATGCCGCCCGCGAGGCCGTTCTTGATGCGCAGGTACTGGGCGATCACCTGGAGGGCATTGAGGTGCTGGCGCTTGTACTCGTGGATCCGCTTCACCTGCACGTCGAAGAGGCTGTCCGGGTCGACGGCCAGCTCCAGCTGGCGGTGGATGTGGCCGGCCAGCCGCTGCTTGGCGATCCGCTTGCACTGGGCCCAGCGTTCCAGGAAGGCCCCGTCGTCCTGGAGCTCCTCCAGGCGTCGGAGGGACTGGGGCCAGGCGGGCCAGTCGGGGCCGATCGTCTCGCAGAGCAGGGCGTGGAGGGACGGATGGGCCAGGGCGACCCAGCGCCTGGGGGTGACGCCGTTGGTGACGTTGGTGAACGTCTCGGGCCAGAGGGCGGCGAATTCGGGGAAGAGGTCCTGCCTGACCAGGGCGCTGTGGAGGGCGGCGACGCCGTTGACGTGGTGGGAGCCGACGGTGGCGAGGTGGGCCATGCGGACGGCCTTGTCGCCCGATTCATCGATGATCGAGAGGCGGCGCAGCACGGCGTCGTTGCCGGGGTACTTGAGGCGCACCTGCTGGA
>NZ_JAYGHZ010000517.1:0-583 GCF_034931285.1 Synechococcus sp. BA-120 BA3 | reverse complement strand
GCTGAGGAACAGCTGCACCAGCCCCAGGCAGAGCCCGTTCAGCAGCAGCACCTGGCCGGTCCAGGCCCAGGCCCGGGGCAGGTCGCCTGCATCGACGGCCGCGAAGATCGCCAGGGGCAGGGTCTGGGTGCGGCCGGGAATGTTGCCCGCCAGCATCAGGGTGGTGCCGAACTCCCCCAGGGCCCGGGCGTAGCTCAGGCTCAGGCCCGCCCCCAGCCCCGGCAGCACCAGGGGCAGGGTGATCCGCCGCCACACCCGCCACGGCCCCGCCCCCAGGCTGCGGGCCACCCCCTCCAGAGCGGGATCCAGCTGCTCCAGGGACGCCAGCAGGGTCCGGTACATCAGCGGGAAAGCCACCACCGCCGCACTCAGCACCGTGGCGGGCCAGCTGAACACCAGCTCCAGCCCCAGCCGTGCCAGAGGCTCCCCCAGGGGTCCGTAGCGGCCCAGCAGCTGCAGCAGCACGAACCCGAGCACCGTGGGCGGCAGCACCAGGGGCGAGAGCAGCAGCAGGTCGGCCGTGGCGCGCCGCGGCCCCCGCCAGCGCCGCACCCGATCGGCGGCGAGGAACCCTGCCGGGAGC
>NZ_JAYGHZ010000516.1:0-596 GCF_034931285.1 Synechococcus sp. BA-120 BA3 | reverse complement strand
GCCCGTCTCGTCGGCATCCGTCCCTACAACGCCATCGCCTTCTCCGGCCCGATCGCGGTGTTCGTCAGTGTCTTCCTGATGTACCCCCTGGGTCAGAGCAGCTGGTTCTTCGCGCCGTCCTTCGGGGTGGCGGCGATCTTCCGCTTCCTGCTGTTCCTGCAGGGCTTCCACAACTGGACGCTCAACCCGTTCCACATGATGGGCGTGGCCGGCATCCTCGGCGGTGCCCTGCTGTGCGCCATCCACGGCGCGACGGTGGAGAACACCCTGTTCGAGGACAGCGACCAGGCCAACACCTTCAAGGCGTTCGAGCCCACCCAGGAAGAGGAGACCTACTCGATGGTCACCGCCAACCGCTTCTGGAGCCAGATCTTCGGGATCGCCTTCTCCAACAAGCGCTGGCTGCACTTCTTCATGCTGTTCGTGCCGGTGATGGGTCTGTGGACCAGCAGCATCGGCATCATCGGCCTGGCCCTCAACCTGCGGGCCTACGACTTCGTGAGCCAGGAGATCCGCGCGGCGGAGGATCCTGAATTCGAGACGTTCTACACCAAGAACATCCTGCTCAACGAAGGTCTGCGTGCCTGGATGGCCCC
>NZ_JAYGHZ010000515.1:0-601 GCF_034931285.1 Synechococcus sp. BA-120 BA3 | reverse complement strand
GCCAGGGTGGCCGCGGCGATCGACGCCGTCACCCGGCCGCCCCAGCCGGCCAGCCGACGCACCCCCTCCAGCAGCGGCAGGGTCACCCCGGCCAGGGTGCCGTCCTCCAGCCGGCAGCTGCCGTCCTCCACCAGCAGGACGCGCTCATCCCAGCGGTGGCGGCCGTCGGCCAGCCCGTAGGGGGCCAGGGCATCACTGACGATCACCAGCTGCCGGGGCGCCAGCCGCTGCAGCAGCACCGCCATGGTGGGGTGTACGTGGACGCCGTCGGCGATCAGCCCCAGGGCCACCTCGCCCTGCAGCAGGGCCTCCCCGACCGGGCCCGGGGCGCGGTGGTGCAGCCCGGCCATGGCATTGAAGCTGTGGGTGAGCATTCCCACCCCCCCGGCGAAGGCCCGGCGGGCCTGGGCCGCATCGGCGCCGCTGTGGCCCAGGCTCACCACCACGCCGGCGTCCCGCAGCGCCGCGATCACCTCGGCGGCCCCCTCCAGCTCCGGGGCCAGGGTCACCAGGGCGACATCGGCCTCCGGACCCCCCTGGAAGCCGGCGATCAGCCGCTCCAGGGCCGCCCGGCTGGGGGCCTGCAGGTGCTGGGCCGGGT
>NZ_JAYGHZ010000514.1:0-609 GCF_034931285.1 Synechococcus sp. BA-120 BA3 | reverse complement strand
TCATGGGGCGTCACCCGGCGCGCCCCGCACGGGCAGTCCGGCGGGCAGGTCCGGCTCCAGCAGGGCGGTGAGGTCGTAGAGCTGCACCCGGGAGCGGCCGTCCCCCTCGGTGGCGATGGCGATGCGCCGGCCGTCGGGGGCCAGGCTGAGGCTGTCGGGCACCAGGCTCCCCGGCAGCGGCAGGCGGTGCAGCCGACCGGTGGCCCGATCCTCGATCACCACCCGCCGTTGCGGACCCTCCTGCACCAGCAGGGCCAGATAGCGGCCGTTCCAGCTCAGGGACGGGGAGCGGTGCGGCTGAAGCCGCTGCAGGTGGCGCAGGGGCAGCACCGTGCCGGAGGGCTGCTCCTGCAGCAGTACCGTGTCGCGGCCGTCGCGGCGCACCACACTGGCCAGCACGCGGCCGTTGCCACTCAGGGCCGGATCCTGACGATCGGCGCTGCCCCAGCCCACCGGGCCGGCGCTGCGGCGACCCCAGCTCCAGCTGCCGCAGCCGGAGAGCACCAGGGCCAGGAGCGCCAGCGCCAGCAGCGGACGGCGGGTGTCAGCAGGGCGACACAGCTGGCAGGGCGGGGGCTCAGTCGTCGAAACGGGAGCTGTTGTCCCTGG
>NZ_JAYGHZ010000513.1:0-618 GCF_034931285.1 Synechococcus sp. BA-120 BA3 | reverse complement strand
GCCGAGCGGCGTGCAGTTCGGGGTAGCCGCCGGGCAGCAGCACCGCCCGGCATTCCGGGGGCAGGGGATCGTCGGCCAGGGGGCTCCAGGGCACGGGGCTGAGGCCGCAGGCCTGGAGGAGCTCCTGGGCCTCGGGGTAACGGAAGTGGAAGGCCGCATCGCTGGCGATCGCCACCGGCAGGGGGGGGCCGGCGGGAACCGTCTCCGGCGGGACCTGGTCGAGGCACCAGCGGATCGGATCGCGCCGTTCCGGCGCCGGTGGCGGCGGAGCCAGCAGCGGCCACAGCTGCGCCAGGTCGAGGTGCTGCTCGGCCAGGGCGGCCCAGATCTTCTGGCGTTCACCCAGGTCGCCCAGCTCCCCCGGGGTGAGCAGGCCCAGGTGGCGGGAGGGCAGCTCCAGGCTGGGGTGGCTGGGCAGCACCCCCAGCAGGGGCACCTCGATGGCGACCAGGGCCTCGGCCAGCAGGCTCTGGTGCCGTTCGCTGCCGACCCGGTTCAGCACCACCCCAGCCAGGGTCACCCGGGGCGGGCCGTGGTCGCGGAAGCCGCGCACCAGGGCCGCCAGGCTGCCGGCCTGCCGCGACGCCTCCACCACCAGCACCACCGGCAGCCCCAGCA
>NZ_JAYGHZ010000512.1:0-630 GCF_034931285.1 Synechococcus sp. BA-120 BA3 | reverse complement strand
CCCCCTGCCGGTGTCGGTGGTGACGGCCCAGCCCGTGAGCCGGTACCTCACCAGCCGCGACTACACCGGTGAGGTGGTGGCCGGCCGCAGCAGCAGCCTCGGCTTCGAGCTCCCCGGCACCCTCGAGCGGGTGCTGGTGGAGGAGGGGGACCGGGTGGTGGCCGGCCAGCCACTGGCCCAGCTCGATCGCCGCCGGCTGCGGGCCCAGCGCCAGCAGTCGCTGGCCCAGCGGGATGTCGCACTGGCCGCCGTGGAGGAGGTGCGGCAGCAGCTCACCCTGGCCGAACTGCAGCGCGACCGCCGCCGGCGGCTCCATGCCCAGGGCGCCATCTCCCGCGAGGACCTCGACCAGCAGATCCACGGCAGCGCCGCCCTGCGCAGCCGCCTCGTCCAGGCCGAAGCCCAGGTCGAGGAGGCCGAGGCCCGCCTGCGCCAGATCGATGTCGACCTGGCCCGCAGCGTGCTGGTGGCCCCCTTCGACGGCACGGTGAGCCGGCGGCGGCTCGATGAGGGCGTGGTGGTGAGCGGCGGCCAGGACCTGATCACCCTGGTGGAGGCGGCCCCCCTGGAGGTGCGGGTGGGGGTCCCCCCCGACGCCGCTCGGGGACTGCGGCCGGGGCAGCGCCATCC
>NZ_JAYGHZ010000511.1:0-631 GCF_034931285.1 Synechococcus sp. BA-120 BA3 | reverse complement strand
CTGGGGACCTGGAGCAGGTCGGCGGCGCGGATGCGGGAGATCAGGCGGGTGGTGGTGACGCGGGTGGTGCCGATCAGCTCACCGATGCGCTCATGGGTGAGGCGGAAGGGAAGGTCGCACCAGGGTCCGCAGCGGCGGCCCAGACGGCGCACCAGCAGGGAGAGCAGGGCGTGGAGCCGCTGCTCGGCGCTGCCGAGGTGGCGGATGCGCAGCAGCTGCAGGGTCCACTCGTTGACCGGATCGAAGCCATGGCCTTCGAGGGGCTCGGCATCGCTGCGGAAGCAGAGGGGGGTGAGGGCCTCAACGCAGACGCCCTCGCTGCAGAGACGGTCGGTGCGGAGCTGGTCGCCGCTTTGGAGAAAGGCCAGGGTCATGCCCTCGGTCTCCTCACAGGGGCAGTAGACGCGGGCGATGCCGTCGAGGACCTCGAGGCAGGAGCCGCCGGGGCGCGGGGTGGGATCAAGCAGGACCGTCTGACCGGCGGGCATGCGCACGGCGGCGACGGGATCGTCGGGGAGGAAGCGGTAACGCATCGGGCGAAGGAAGGGGGCCTTATTGCGAATGGCTCTCAACCTAGGCGATCCACCGCCACTTTTGCAAGCGATTCTCAATAGCAGCTGGTGGTTGCGAA
>NZ_JAYGHZ010000510.1:0-647 GCF_034931285.1 Synechococcus sp. BA-120 BA3 | reverse complement strand
GTCACCGACCCGGCGGCGGTCCAGGCCGCCGTCGCGGCGGTGGCGGCCCACTTCGGCGGCCTCGACATCGTCGTGAGCAATGCCGGCGCCGCCTGGACCGGCCCGATGGCCACCCTGGCCGACGCCGACCTGCGGGCCAGCTTCGAGCTCAACTTCTTCGCCCACCAGCACGTGGCCAAGGCGGCGCTGGCGGTGTTCCGCGCCCAGGACCGCCCCAGCGATGGCGGCCGCCCGGTGCTGGGGGGCCAGCTGCTGTTCAACGTCAGCAAGCAGGCCCTCAATCCCGGCCCCAACTTCGGCGCCTACGGCATCAGCAAGGCGGCCCTGCTGGCCCTGGTGCGCCAGTACGCCCTGGAGGAAGGCGAGGCGGCCGTGCGGGTCAATGCCATCAACGCCGACCGCATCCGCTCAGGCCTGCTCGACGACACCATGATCAAGGAGCGCTCCGCCGCCCGCGGCCTCAGCGAGGAGCTCTACATGGCCGGCAACCTGCTGGGGGCCGAGGTGCGCGCCAGCGACGTGGCCGACGCCTTCGTGGCCCTGGCCCGCATGGAGCGCACCACCGGCGCCGTGCTCACCGTCGATGGCGGCAACGTGGCGGCGATGGTTCGCTAAGCGCGCCTATCGGCGCGACGGTGCGCTGAGCG
>NZ_JAYGHZ010000509.1:0-673 GCF_034931285.1 Synechococcus sp. BA-120 BA3 | reverse complement strand
GGCCGGCTGGGCCAGGGCGGCGTCGTAGAGCCGGCGGGCGGCCGGGTCGCTCAGCACGGCATAGGCCTGACGCAACTGCCGGAAGGCCACCTCGGCCTCGCTCGCCGGCAGGGCGGTGGTGTCCGGGTGGTAGCGCTTGCTGAGGCCCCGGAACGCCTGGCGCAGCTCCTGGTCGGTGGCGGTGGGCTGCAGCTGCAGCACCTGGTAGTGGGTGGGGGTGGAGGGCTTGGCTGTGGAGGACATGGTCCCTGAGGCGGCGGTGGCAGCCTGCCCGGCGTGAGGGATCCTAGGGAGAAGCACCACTGCCGTAGCGGATGGCCGCCAGCCCCGACCCCAGCCCCCCCGCCGATGCCGGCCTCTGGCAGGCGCTGGGCTGGACCCCCACCGATGAGCAGCTGGCGGCGCTGGTGGCCCTGCAGGAGCAGCTGCGGCTGTGGAACGGCCGGGTCAACCTCACCCGCCTCGTGGAGGGCGACGATTTCTGGATCGCCCAGGTGTTCGACAGCCTCTGGCCCTGGGTGCCCCTGCTCACGGCCCCGGGCGGCGTTCCGGACGGCCTGGAGCTGATCGACGTGGGCACCGGCGGCGGCTTCCCCGGGCTGGCCCTGGCGATCGCCCTGCCGACGGCCCGGATCACCCTGGTGGATTCGATGGGCCGCAAGCTGGAGGCGGT
>NZ_JAYGHZ010000508.1:0-674 GCF_034931285.1 Synechococcus sp. BA-120 BA3 | reverse complement strand
AGATCGCCTTCCCCGGTCTGGTGGCCCTGCCGTCCGAGGTGGATCCCGCCACCCCGGTGCCCGGGATCCGGCTGTTCAGCCGCCGGCGGGCCCTGGCCATCGCCGGCTGGCTGTCCGGCCTGGAGCCGACCCGGCTGGAGGTCAGCTCCGGCCAGCTGGTGTTGGAGGCCGGCCTCGAGGATCGCTGGATCCTGGCGCGACTGCCGGAGGAGGAGGCACGGCTGGCCCAGCAGGCCCTGGCGGAGGCCCGGGAGCGGGCCGGCGGCCTCCAGTTCATCGCCATCCAGGCCAGTGAGGAGGCCTCCAACCTCGAGGGCTTCTGGCTGCTGCGCGACCTGCCCGAGGGCTGAGGCGCATGGCTGAGGCCCTCGAGCCCCCCTTCGATCGGCCCGATGCCGGCTTCAACAACCTTCCCGGCTGGACCTGGGTGGGCACCTATGGCGGCCACTATCTCCAGTGCGACCTGCTGGCGGCGTTTGAGCACGGCTTCTTCACGCGACAGTGGCAGGGCCGGCCGCCCGAGGAGCTGGCCGGTGCGATCAGTGCCGGCGTCAGCGTGCACCGCACCCGCCAGGTGCATGGCGGTGCGGTGCTGGCCGCCTCCGACGCCGACCGGGAGCCCTGGCCGGAGGCCGACGGACTGCGCAGCGACCGGGGCGGCCAGAGCCTCTGGG
>NZ_JAYGHZ010000507.1:0-702 GCF_034931285.1 Synechococcus sp. BA-120 BA3 | reverse complement strand
TGTGGCCCAGCTCCTCCGCCGCCGCCCGCGGATCCAGAGCGGGGTCGGGCGGCAGCGGCGCCAGGGCGGGGGCATGGGCACAGGGAAGGCCCAGGTGGCGCACCAGCAGGTGGCTGATCACCGCCTCCGCCCCGGCCAGGGCGTCGACCCCCGTGCCATGGCGGTAGGCCGCCAGGGCGTCGCTGCCGGGCTCGTCGGGGAAGCGGGCCACCACGGCGATGGCCGTGGACCCAGCGTCCCGCAGCGCTTCACCGGCCCGCAACAGGGCGTCGGGGCGGCCGAGGGTGCCCCAGCTGCTGCCGCTGGGCCCGATCGAAAGGCTCACCTCCAGGGGAACGTCGCTGCTCAGCACCGGGCCGATCGTCAGCCCCAGGCTGGCGCGGCAGGCCCCAATCACCTGGCGGTGGCGCAGCAGCAGCTCCGCTTCGATGCCCGCATCCAGCAGCACGCCCACACGCTGGGAGGGCACCGGAGCAAGGGCCAGCTCACCGGCGGCGAAGCGGTCAAGGCTCCAGCCCTCCACGTAGTGGACGCGCCGGTCGCTCCAGTAGAGGGAGGCAGCGTTCAACACGTTGGGGTGGGTGATCAGGCAGCCGCTGGCCGCCGCCAGCAGCCGGGCCGCCGGCAGGCCATCGCCGGCGAAGCCGCCCACGGCGCAGCCCACCCCGGTGGGGATCACCAGCAGGGTGGGCAGGGGCGGGG
>NZ_JAYGHZ010000506.1:0-706 GCF_034931285.1 Synechococcus sp. BA-120 BA3 | reverse complement strand
GCTCCGCCCAGGCGCCGGGGCTGGCCGGGGTGGGGCCCGGCGGCGGTTCCGGCGGGATCGCCCAGCCCAGCTGGACGCCGCCACGGGCCGAGGGGAAGAGGGCATAGCTGCCCGAGGCACCCACCACCGTCACGAAGCGGCCGGCCAGCCACTCCAGCAGCCCCTCGGCTCCTGGGGACTCCAGCCGGAACCAGAGCACGTCGAGGGGGCTGGGGGCGCTCTCCAGCTCCAGGCCGCCTTTGCGGCGCAGCAGCGAATCGCGGCCGTCACAGGCCACCACCAGTGCCGCCTCCAGTGCAGTGCCGTCCGCCAGGCGCACACCCACGACGCGGCCGTCCCGCAGCAGCAGATCGCCGGCGGCCTGGCCCGGGTGGAAGCGGAAACCCGGCTGGCGGCCCGCCTGCGCGAGCAGTTCGTTCAGCAGGGAGTCCTGGTCGATCAGGGTGCAGGGGACGGGACTGCCCATGGGCTCGGCCGCCTCGAACAGGACCTGGCCGTCGAGGAAGAAGCTCCAGGCCGTCAGGGGCCGCCGCCGCACCGCTGCCGGCAGAGGATCCAGGCCCATGGCGGCCAGGGCCGCCAGGCCGCTGGGCATCAGCCCCTCGCCGCGGAACGGCCGGCCCCCACCTGTCCCTTAAACACATCTGACGCTGCCGACGAGGTGCGTTGTGTAGACGTTGGTGTGGGGCGCGTGAATTATAGACAA
>NZ_JAYGHZ010000505.1:0-723 GCF_034931285.1 Synechococcus sp. BA-120 BA3 | reverse complement strand
GCCGCGAGCTGCGGGGCCTCGATGGGCAGCCGGTGATGGTGATGGCGGTGGCCGATGGCCATGGCGGGCGCCGCTACCGGCGCAGTGAGGTGGGCAGTCGCCTGGCCTGCGAAACGGCCCTGGCCGCGGTGCAGGGCGCCCTGGCGGCCAGGCCTCTGGACGGGGGGGAGGAGGACTGGAGCCGTTGGCTGGAGCGGGACCTGCCCGAGTCGATCCAGCGCGGCTGGCTGGCGGCGGTGGCGGCCCACTGGGCGAGCGATCCTGGGGAGGGCGGCTTCGAGGCCCTGCTCTACGGCAGCACCCTGGGCCTGGTGGTGATGACCCCCCGCTGGTGGGGCCACACCGGACTGGGCGACTGGGATCTGGTGCGGGTGGAGGCGGACGGCCCGGCCCGGCTGCTGCAGGAGGAGAACGAGCCCACCGCCCTCGGGGAGGCCACCTGCAGCCTCTGCCAGCCCCGGGCGGCCTCCCTGTTCGCCCGCCGGGCGGGACTGCATCCGCTCGACACCGAGGCCGGGGCGTTCGCCCTGGTGCTCTGCACCGACGGCATCCGCAAGTCCTGTGCCACCGATGGCGACTTCCTCACCCTGGCGGCCTGGCTGGCCCACGGCGACGGTGAGGCGGACCCCGGGGCGGCCGGCACCCTGTCGGCGGCGCTGGACCGGATCAGCCGCGAGGGCAGCGGCGACGACGTGACCGTGGCGGTTGGTCGGGTCTGGAGCC
>NZ_JAYGHZ010000504.1:0-729 GCF_034931285.1 Synechococcus sp. BA-120 BA3 | reverse complement strand
GTTCCCGGGCGACGGCCACCGCCAGCAGCAGGTTGCGGGCGTTGTGGCGGCCCTCCAGCGGCAGCGGCAGGCTCGGGCCGTCCAGCAGGCGCAGGCAAGGGCCCTCCAGGCGGCCCACCAGCTCCGCCGCCGGCACCCCCGTCGGAAATCCCGCCGCCTCGTCCTCCAGGGCGACGCGCACCACCCGGCCCCGCCACACCCGGCCCAGGGACTGCTCCAGCAGCGGATCCCCGGCGGGAATCACCAGCACTCCCTCCGGCCCGAGTCCGGCGGTGATCTCGCACTTGGCCTGGCCGATCGCCTCCCGGCTGCCCAGGCGGCCGATGTGGGCGGTGCCGATGTTGGTGATCACGGCCACGTCCGGCTCGGTGCAGCGGGTGAGACGGTCGATCTCCCCCAGTCCCCGCATCCCCATCTCCACCACCAGGGCCGCCGTGCCCGCGTCCGCCTTCAGGATCGTGAGCGGAGCCCCCACGTCGTTGTTCTCGTTGCCGCTGCTGGCCACCACCGGCCCGAGCGGGGTCAGGCACGCCCGGATCAGTTCCCGTGTCGTCGTCTTGCCCGCCGAGCCGGTCACCGCCACCACCGGCAGGCCCAGTTGCCGCCGCCAGAGAAGGGCCAGCTGCTGGTAGGCCTCCAGGGTGTCGTCCACGGGCCAGATCGGCCGGCCGCTGGCGGCCACCAGCTCCGCCAGCGCCGCGCCCCCCAGCCGGTCCCGCTGCACCAGGG
>NZ_JAYGHZ010000503.1:0-735 GCF_034931285.1 Synechococcus sp. BA-120 BA3 | reverse complement strand
CATTGATTGGATTTGGAGAGCTTGAATTGGTACAGGCATTGCGACTCTGTGAGCGTGCGCCGGCACAGTGCAATTCACTTTCACGGTGCCCATTTGTTGATGACTCTGGAGATCATGAAATGCCTAAAGTAAATCACCCCGCTCATGTTGATGGCGATTATTTTGTCGATTATGAAGAAAAAGTATTTGAGGATGTGAAGGCCGAGCCAGGTCAAAAAGCGCTGGTGACTTTTCACACAGTGGCGTTTGAAGGTTCGATTGGTTTTGTGAATCTGTTGCAGGCTACACGATTGCAGCGCAAAGGCTTCGAGACCTCGGTGCTGCTGTATGGCCCCGGCGTTACTTTGGGTGTGCAGCGTGGATTCCCCACCTTGGGCAATGAGGCGTTTCCTGGTCATTTGAATTTCAACAATCAAATCAAGAAATTCATGGGTGAAGGCGGCAAAGTGTACGCGTGCCGTTTTGCGTTGCAGGCGCTTTATGGCCACGGAGAGCCTTCCCTGATTGAGGGAATTCGACCCATCAACCCCCTGGATGTGATGGACCTGGTGCTGATTCACAAACGTGACAGTGCCGTGATTATTGACACCTGGACGTTATAAACGCGCAGTGGGGTCGCCCACCGGCGCCCCACTTGATGGCAGTTGAAGTGGAGTATACGTGCATGACCCAGCCCAGAATAATTCGCGCAGCAGCGGCGCAGATCGCACCTGATCTTCAGGACCCGGCCCAAAC
>NZ_JAYGHZ010000502.1:0-738 GCF_034931285.1 Synechococcus sp. BA-120 BA3 | reverse complement strand
GGGCAGCAGCTCGGCGGCGCGGCGGTCGGCCTGGCGCAGCAGGGCATCGCGGGCGGCCTGCAGGGCCCGCAGCTGGGGATTGTCCCGCCAGCCCCGCACGATCGTCTGCTCCAGGTCGAGGGGCCAGGGGGGCTGCAGCCGCACCGCATCGCTGGCCCGCAGGCTGACGTCGAAGGGCACGTTGATCAGGTTGCTGAGCTGGCGCTGGCGACTGAGCTGCAGGGCCTCCGCCTGCTCGAAGCGGTAACGGCTCTGCTGCAGGGCGGCCTCGGCGCGGAGCCGGTCCAGCCGCGGCACCAGGCCCACCTGCTGGAGCGCCGCCACCTGGTCGCGCACCACCGTGTCGCTCTCGACGACGGCCCGGCGGATCCGCAGCAGCTGGTCGGCCAGTTGCAGGCCGTAGTAGGCGATGCTCACATCCAGCTGCAGCTGGCGCAGCCGGTCGGCGTAGCGCTGGCGGGAGGCCGTGAGGCTGTCGTCGGCCTCGGCGATGGCGGCGGCGCGGTAGGGGCTGAGCAGCTCCCAGGCCAGCTCCACCCGGGCGGCCGCCGCACCCAGATTCGTCTGGACCACATTCCAGCCCTGGTTGCGGACCAGGAACGGGGAGCCCGCTGGATAGAGGCCGGCGTTGTCGGTCCAGACCTGGTTGTAGGAGCGCTGCTGGCTGAAGCCACCGGCCAGGTTCAGGCCCAGCTCCGGCCAGCGGCGCCCCCGGGCCGAGCCGGCCAGGTCCTGCTG
>NZ_JAYGHZ010000501.1:0-766 GCF_034931285.1 Synechococcus sp. BA-120 BA3 | reverse complement strand
GCCGTTGCGGTTGCCCACGTCCATGAACTCGATCAGGCGCAGCTCCAGCCCCTGCTCCCGGGCCAGGGCCGCCAGCGGCAGCAGCTGGTCGGCGTTGCCGGAGCGGGTGATCACCGCGTTCAGCTTCAGGGCACCGCGGGCCGGATCGAAGCCCGCCTCCCGGGCGTGCCGGATCGCCGCCAGCACCTTCGCCAGCACAGCCTCGCCAGCGGCCGCGCCCCCCAGGCCGGCCATGCGGGCCACGCTGGCTCCATCGGTGCCATCGAGGCTGAGGGTGATCCGGTCGAGCCCCGCCGTCTTCAGCTGCCGGGCCCGTTCGGCGCTCAGCAGAACCCCGTTGCTGGTGAGGGCGATCTCCCTCAGGGCGCCGCGGGGATCGCCGGGGTCCCGCCGCCGCAGCGGCTGCAGGGCCGCGATCAGCTCCTCCAGCCGCCGGTGCAGCAGGGGCTCGCCGCCGGTGAGACGCAGGGTGTGCACCCCCAGGCCCACGGTCGCCTCCACCAAGGCCACCCGCTCCGCCAGGGTCAGCAGGTCGGGCGGGTCCTCGAGATCCGGGCAGCAGTAGGGACAGGCCAGGTTGCAGCGGGCCGTCAGCGACAGCCGCAGCACCCCCAGGGGCCGGCCATGCAGATCCAGGGGGCGCTCCACCATGGCAGGCAAGCTAGGGCCACAGGCCGTTGGCGTCGCCGGGGGTGTTGGCGTTGCGCAGGCCGCCAGGCGGCAGGGCCACCGGTACCACCGCCTCGCCCGCCAGCCAGTCCTGCAG
>NZ_JAYGHZ010000500.1:0-778 GCF_034931285.1 Synechococcus sp. BA-120 BA3 | reverse complement strand
GTGCGTGGGGGATCGGGTGACGGTGGCGGCGGTCGACTGGCGGGCCCGGCGGGGGGCGGTGGTGGGTCCCGAACCCCGCCACAGCCTGCTGGAGCGGCCGGCGGTCGCCAACGTGAGCCGGGTGGTGGTGGTGGCGGCCGTCGCCGAACCCGGCCTCGACCCCCTGCAGCTGACCCGGTTCCTGATCACCGCCGAGGCCACCGGCCAGCCGGTGCAGGTGGTGCTCAGCAAGGTCGACCTGCTGCCGGCGGCCGAGGTGCGGTCCTGGTGCCGGCGGCTGGAGGGGTGGGGCTACGACACCGTGGCGGTCTCCACCCGCAGCGGTGAGGGACTGGAGGCGCTGCGCCGCCAGCTGGCCGAGCCGGGCATCGCCGTGCTCTGCGGCCCCTCCGGGGTGGGTAAGAGCAGCCTGCTCAATGGCCTGGCCCCGGCCCTGGAGCTGCGCGTCGCCGCCGTCTCCGGGCGGCTGCGCCGGGGACGCCACACGACCCGGCATGTCGAATTGTTTTCCGTGGCGCCGGGGGCCCTGGTGGCCGATTCCCCCGGCTTCAACACCCCGGCCCTTCCCGCCGACCCCCAGACCCTGGTGGCGGCCTTCCCGGAATTGCTGGCCCGCCTCCAGGTGGCCCCCTGCCGTTTCGCCAACTGCCGCCACCTCGGCGACCCCGGCTGCGGGGTGGGGGATGGCTGGGACCGCCAGGCGATCTACGGCCGCTGCCTTGAGGAGGTGGAGGCGGCCGCGGCGGCCCGCTCCCGTGGCGGCCAGGGGCGCCAGGGG
>NZ_JAYGHZ010000499.1:0-778 GCF_034931285.1 Synechococcus sp. BA-120 BA3 | reverse complement strand
GCCCCGAGGGCGACGGCGAGCAGGCCGGTGACCCGAGCGTTGGCGATGCCAGCGGCTCCCCGACGCCGCCAGGCGACGCCGCCCCGGAGCCCGGGGACGACCTGCCCCGCTGGCACCACCATTCCCTGGTGGACCCTGCGGCGCTCACGCCAGTGCTGCGGCACTACGTGGAGCTGAAGGCGGCCCATCCGGACCGGGTGCTGCTCTACCGCCTCGGCGACTTCTACGAGTTCTTCTTCGAGGACGCGATCCTGCTCTCGCGCCTGCTGGAGCTCACCCTCACCGGCAAGGACGCCGGCAAGGCCCTGGGCCGGGTGCCGATGGCGGGCATCCCCCACCACGCCGCCGAGCGTTACTGCGCCGACCTGGTGCGCCGCGGCCTCAGCGTGGCCCTCTGCGACCAGCTGGAGGCCACCCCCGCCAAGGGGGCCCTGCTGCGCCGCGGCATCACCCGGGTGCTCACCCCCGGCACGGTGCTCGAGGAGGGCATGCTGGCGGCCCGGCGCAACAACTGGCTCTGCGCCGTGGTCCTCGACGGGGACGGCAGCGCAGCGGGCCGCTGGGGCCTGGCCGTCGCCGACGTCAGCACCGGCGAGTTCCGGGTGACCGAGCGCACGGGCAGCGGCAGCCTGCACCAGGAGCTGCTGCAGCTGGAGCCCGCCGAGGTGGTGTGGCCCGGCCCGGCGGAGGCGCCCGCCTGGTGCCCCGAGGGGCTGCGGCTCACCGCCCTGGCCCGCACCCCCTTCGACGCCACCGAAGCCGCCGCCCTGCTGCGCCG
>NZ_JAYGHZ010000498.1:0-788 GCF_034931285.1 Synechococcus sp. BA-120 BA3 | reverse complement strand
GCGCAAGGGCCCGCCAGGCCAGGGCCAGCAGGGGGAGCCAGAGCATCACCAGGCCGGTGGGGCGCGTCAGCACGACCGCCCCGAGGCCCAGGCCGCCGGCCAGGCTCCAGAGCCACCGGTGCCGGGGACGGCCCAGCACCCGCACGCTCAGCAGCCACCAGGTGGTCGTGAGCACGGCCGTCAGGCTGAAATCGATCAGGTAGTCGCTGCGCTGGTTCAGCAGGGCCGGGGCGACGGCGCAGAGGAAGGCGGCCCAGAGGCCCGCTGCCCGGCCATGGGCCAGGCGGCCCAGGCCGTAGAGGCTGCCCAGGAGCAGGGCCTGGAAGAGGCTGTTGGAGAGGATGGCGCTGCCGTAGCCGGGTCCCAGCAGGCTGAACACCGGCGCCGTCACCAGGTAGGTGAGCGGCCCCCGATAGGTGGGGGTCTCGGCCCAGAGCCGTTGCCACCAGAGCGGATCGAGGGGCGCCGCCTCACCCAGCACCTGCCAGACCCCCAGGGCCCGACTCAGGTGTTCCCCCTGGTCCCAGGCCGGTGGCTGGGCGTGGCGCTGCAGCCACAGGACATCCAGGAGCACCCCGGCCAGCCCCAGCCCCAGCAGGATCCACCCGTCCCGGCCCCGTGTCCACCTCATCGGGATGCTTCCGGTGCCTGGGCCAGCACCCAGGGCTCCAGTTCCGGGGCCTGCAGCTGCATGGGCCATCCGGCCGGCAGCTCCCGGCGCCGGATCCACACCCGCTCCCCGGGGGCCACCCGGTCCGCCGGGCCGATGCGGGGCGTGAGCCGGGGGC
>NZ_JAYGHZ010000497.1:0-806 GCF_034931285.1 Synechococcus sp. BA-120 BA3 | reverse complement strand
CTGTTGCCCTTTGGGCTCACCGTGGAGGATCTGCCCCATGGTGTGTCCAGGCTGCGCAACCGCGTGATCGGCCGCGTCTTCCAGGCGCTGGGGCTGATCGAGCAATGGGGCAGCGGCATCCAGCGGACGCCGATCTTCGAGGAGATCGCCAATCGCTTTCGCGTCACCATTCCCACCGTCCCCGTGGGCCCAGCAGTGGTCGACGCCACTGAGCGGGCGATCCTCGCCAGCCTGAAGGAAGGCCAGGGGTTGGCCACCCGTGAGATTGCGGCCATCATCGGACTGTCGGCCCGGGCTACGCGCACGCGGCTGAGCCGTCTGATCGATCGCGGCCTGGTGCGCGAGATCGGCACCAGCGCCAAGGATCCCCAGCGAAAATACTTCCTGGCCGAAGGTGGCCCTCCATGAACCTGAGGCTCTCAACTCCCATGGCTTCAGCTGGCTGCGCCGCGGCAACGAACCCAAAATTGATATCAACCACAACGCCCTCGAATGGCGCGGCCCCTCAGACGCGCTCCAGCACCTCGTGGCTGGCGGAGACCCAGGCGCCGGTGGCGTCATAACGGCGGATGAGGCGCTCCATCCGGCCCGGGGCTGGCAGCCAGCCACCCACCAGCTCGAAGGCCGCCCGGTGGCTCACCTGCTCCGGCAGGCGCACGAAGCCGCCATCGGGCAGAAGTCGCAGCTCCGCCAGGTCCGCGGGCCCCAGCTCCAGCTGCACGTCGCTGGTGTCGGCCTCGGGCCAGTCGGCGCTGATCGTGGCCGCCTGGCCCTGCCAGCGGCCCAGCAGCTGCTCGGCGTTGGCG
>NZ_JAYGHZ010000496.1:0-812 GCF_034931285.1 Synechococcus sp. BA-120 BA3 | reverse complement strand
CCTGTGGATCGTGCAGGCCCCTGGCGATCGCTGGTTCGTCAACGGGGAGCCCGTGTCCCGCGGCCGCCTGCCGGGGCTGCTGGGCTCCCAGCCCGCCGGCAGCGAGATCCACTTCCTGCCGGCGGCCCGCCTGCCCCTGGGCGAGGTGGCCCGTTCCCTGGCCCACCTGCGTTCGATCAGCCCCCAGCCGGTGGGGCTGGCCCTGCCGGAGGCGGGGCCATGAACGCCGGCATCGACGACACGACGCCGTCCCTGGGGGCCGCCCTGGACGCCTTGGCCCTCGGAGCGATGGCCTCCGGACTGGCGCTGCTGACCCTGGCGCTGGTCCTGGTTCCCCAGCGGCTCGCCCAGCGTCCAGCGAACCAGGGCATCGTCAGCCTGCACCTGGCCGCCGACGGCCGGCTGCGGCTCTGGAACCAGCCGGTCCCGTCCACCCAGCTGGCCGCCGTGCTCCAGAGACTCCATGACGGCCCTGGCCAGCCGACCCTGCGTCTGATCCCCGATCCCGACGTCCCCTGGGGATCGGTGCAGCAGCTGATGGAGCGCCTGGGCCGTTCCGACCTGCCCCTGGAGCTGCAGCTGCCATGAAAGCCAGCCTGCTCTGGTGGCGCCATCTGCGGCTGCCGCTGCTCGGGGCCCTGGCCCTGAATGGGGTGCTGGTCGCGGCGACCCTGCGTCCGCCCGCCCGGACGGCACCCACCGTGGCGAGCGCACCGCCGGATGACACCCCCGAACTGCTGCGGTTCAGCCGCCAGCAGGCGCGAGAGCCGGCCCTGGCGGCCCTGCCCTTGCCGCCGCTCAGCGCCCTGCCC
>NZ_JAYGHZ010000495.1:0-822 GCF_034931285.1 Synechococcus sp. BA-120 BA3 | reverse complement strand
CAACTTCCTAAGAAACACCCACGGCCATCAGGGATCTCCGCCTATCAGCCGGTAGCAACCAGTTGGTAACCCAGTGCTCTTGCACGTTTTTCCAGACCATGGATTTGACGTTCGCGAGATGCCTGCTGGTAAGCCAAATCTCCGTGTTCTTGAAATTCCATGCCATATCTAATGGTCTTGTAGTAAAGAATGGCCAGCTTTCGGGCCGTGGCAATCAAAGCCTTGCTTTTGCCAACACGTGCAGACAACCGTCGCTGAAATGCACCCAGCGCTGTGCTTGTTCTACTGAGTGGAACTGCTGCCATCCAAAAGGCACTACCGGCCCTTGTTGTTCCCTGTCTTGTGCGTGAGGACAGCACACGCCCTCCGGATATCTTGTTTTGTGGGCTCAACCCAAGCCAGGAGACGAAATGCTTAGCGCTTGGCCAGCGTGTCATGTCGAGTCCACATTCACTGATCAAGGTGATGACCGTTGCAGGGCCAAGACCAGGAAGAGCCAACAGGTCGTGGCCCGCGACTGATTTGATCAGTTCTTGAGGATTAAACGAGAAGCCATTTCCCTTGATTCGCCAGTCGCTCGCTTGTCTCTTGGGTTCTATGTAGTCATCTCCAGCCAGCTCTTGGAGCACTGACTGCCCAGCCAGTTCGCACTCCTGGATCTTTGCCGAGTATACATCGAACATCTCGACAGCGACTTTGAGTTCAAACAGGTGCTCTTCTTGATAGTTTCCTTCAAGGGCAGCAGCAATAGTCTCCACAGACTCTTTGCAGCGTCGGTCACGCAGTGCAGCTAGCGTCTTGGGATCTCGTTCACCAGACAGA
>NZ_JAYGHZ010000494.1:0-836 GCF_034931285.1 Synechococcus sp. BA-120 BA3 | reverse complement strand
GGCCGGAGCGGCGGGGGATTCGGTGGCTGGTGCGGCGTCCGGGGTGGCGGCAGGCGCGGCGCCGGATGCTGTGCTGGGTGCGGTGCTGTCGCCACGCGACGCCTGCTCCGTCGTCCCCACCATCCCCGGCCCGTCCGCCCTGCTCCCATACGCTACCCGCAGCAATCGGAGCGGCCGGCCAGGTGGAGCAACGCCGGGATCCATGGGCACCCTTCCGCATCTGGACCGCCCTGACCATCGGGGTGTACGCGGTGCGGGCCAGCTTCGCCGCCACCTGGGTGGGGGCGATCCCCGGTTGGGTGCTGCTGCTCCTGCTGCTGGTGGCCCTGCTGCTGGCCAGCTGGGCGCTCCTGTTCCCCGGGCGGGTCGTCCCCTGGCGGGAGGGGGAACCGGTGGGCTGGTGGGGCCGGTTCCTGGCCGATCGCCGTCTCGGCCGCCGCGGCGGTGCGGTGGACGATCCGCCATGAGCGCCCACCCCCGCCTGGTGCTGCGTGACGATCCCGGCCGGAGCGTGCCGCTGGATCCCCGCACGCCCCTCTCCATCGGCCGGGATCCGGCCAGCGGCCTCTGCCTGGCCGAGGCCAGGGGCGTCTCCCGCCACCATGCCCTGGTGCGGCTGTCACGCACCCGGGCGGGCCAGTGGCTGCTCTGCGACCAGGGCAGTGCCAATGGCACCTACCTCGAGGGGGCCCGGCTCAAGGACTGCCGCC
This sequence comes from Synechococcus sp. BA-120 BA3, assembly GCF_034931285.1. Taxonomy (NCBI): domain Bacteria; kingdom Bacillati; phylum Cyanobacteriota; class Cyanophyceae; order Synechococcales; family Synechococcaceae; genus Synechococcus; species Synechococcus sp. BA-120 BA3. Next base: position 126 of record NZ_JAYGHZ010000494.1, on the reverse strand, counting down.
CCCTCTCCGACGGCGACGAGATCCGCCTGGGCCTGAACGGACCGGGGCTCCAGTTCCGCGCCGGTGGCAGCCCGCCTCCCAGCACCCCGCCGGCAGCCCCTGCAACTGCCAGCCGCGGGCGGTCGG
>NZ_JAYGHZ010000493.1:0-839 GCF_034931285.1 Synechococcus sp. BA-120 BA3 | reverse complement strand
GCCGACACCCGCCTGCTGCCGCTGCCGGAGCGGATCGGCCGCCGGCCCCTGCCGCCGGTGCGGCTGGTGGACATGCGCCAGGAGCTGGAGGACGGCCATCGCCGCCTGATCAGCCGCCCGCTGATGGCCCGGTTGGAGAACCTCCAGGAGCGAGGCGAGCAGGCCGTCGTGCTGGTGCCCCGGCGCGGCTACCGCTCCTTCCTGAGCTGCCGCAGCTGCGGCGAGGTGGTGCTCTGCCCCCACTGCGACGTGCCCCTCACCGTCCACCGCGGCCCCCGGACCGGCGGCCGCGAGGGTCGGGAGTGGCTGCGCTGCCACTGGTGTGACCACCGCCAGGAGATGGGCGATCGCTGCGGCCACTGCGGCTCCACCGCCTTCAAGCCCTTCGGTGCCGGTACCCAGCGGGTGATGGAGCAGCTGGCGACGGAACTGGAGGGCCTGCGCCTGCTCCGCTTCGACCGGGACACCACCCGCGGCCGGGACGGCCACCGCCGCCTGCTGGAGCGCTTCGCCGCCGGCGAGGCGGACGTGCTGGTGGGGACCCAGATGCTGGCCAAGGGCATGGACCTGCCCCGGGTGACCCTGGCGGCGGTGCTGGCGGCCGACGGCCTGCTGCACCGGCCCGATCTGCGCGCCGCCGAGCAGTGCCTGCAACTGTTGCTGCAGCTGGCCGGCCGCGCCGGCCGCGGGGAACGCCCCGGCGAGGTGCTGGTGCAGACCTACAGCCCGGACCACCCCGTGATCCGGCATCTCGTGGACGGCCGCTACGCCGCCTTTCTGGCCGAGGAGCTGGAGCTGCGGCGCCAGGGGGGCATGGTGCCCTTCGGTCGGGCCTGCCT
>NZ_JAYGHZ010000492.1:0-852 GCF_034931285.1 Synechococcus sp. BA-120 BA3 | reverse complement strand
GCCCTGCGGCGGGTGATCAGCGTCGGCGGCGGCGCCCGCAACAGCCAGTGGCGCGCCCTGCGGACGCGCGCCCTGGGGATCCCGGTGCTGAACCGACCGCAACGCACGGCGGCCCTGGGCATGGCCCTGCTGGCGCGGGCCAGCTCCAGGATGGGGGCCGACTCCCCCTCGCCTCGGCCATGAACGAACGTCTGAAATCGATCCTCGCCATGGCCCTGTTCGTCGTGCTGGCGGGCTACGTGGGCTTCAGCGGCCTGCGGCTGGGCCTGCTGCTCTGGCAGCGGTTCGCCGGCGCCTGAGCCCAGAATTCCCCCAACCGACCTGAACCCATGGCCGCCGATCCCCTCACCGCCGCAGTGAGCGACCGCATCTGCAAGCACATGAACGACGACCACGCCGAAGCCGTTCTGGCCTACGCCCGCCACTACGGCGGCTGCACCGAGGCCCGCCAGGCCCGGATGGTGGCCGTCGAGCCCGAGGCGATGCGCCTGGAGGTGGACGGCTCCCGGGTGGAGGTGCCCTTCGACCACACCCTCACCGACAGTGAGGACGCCCACCGCACCCTGGTGGCCATGCTGCGGTCGCTCCCCGGGAAGGCTTGAAGCAGCAGCGCCGGACCCCTGACCCTTCTCGCACGCCTGAGCCGGCTTCCGCTCGACTGGATCGCGGCCACCCCCTGCCCCCTGTGCCGTGGCCTGCAACCGCCGCAGCACGCGTCCGGAGCCGCCTGCCCCGACTGCCGTCAGCGCCTGCTCCTGCCGGCCGGGGCCTTGAAGGGCAACGAGCCCCTGCTCTGGTGGGCGGCCGGGTCCTACGACGGCCAACTGCGGCGATGGCTGCTCGGGCTGCGGC
>NZ_JAYGHZ010000491.1:0-874 GCF_034931285.1 Synechococcus sp. BA-120 BA3 | reverse complement strand
CCGCCGGACTGCTCGACTGGCTGCCGCCGGAGCGGGCCGAGGCCTTCGCCCTGGCCTGCAACGCCGTGCCCCCCCTCGATCTGCGCGTCAACGCCCTGCGCACCAACCGGGAGGCGCTGCTGGAGCGCTTCAGGGATGCGGGAGTGGCCGCCCGCGCCCTGCCCGGGGTTCCCCATGGCCTCACCCTGCTGGAGCGGGTGGGCGATCCCCGCGAGCTGCCGGGCTACGGCGAGGGGCTCTGGTGCGTGCAGGACCGCAGCGCCCAGGCCATCGCCCCCCTGCTCGACCCCCGACCCGGCCAGCGGATCCTCGATGCCTGCGCCGCCCCGGGGGGCAAGAGCACCCACCTGGCCGAGCTGATCGGCGACCGGGGTGAGGTGTGGGCGCTGGATCGCTCCGAAGCCCGGCTGCGGCGGCTGGATCGCAACGCCGAGCGGCTGGGCCTGACCACGATCCGCTCCCTGGCCGCCGACGCCACCGGCCTCGCGGAGCGGAAACCCCACTGGCAAGGCCATTTCGAGCGGATTCTGCTGGATGCCCCCTGCTCAGGCCTCGGCACCCTCGCCCGCCACCCCGACGCCCGCTGGCGGATCAGCCCCGATGCCATCGACGGCCTGGTGAGCCTGCAGCGCCAGCTGCTGGAGGCGATGCTGCCGTTGCTGGCCCCCGGCGGCCGGCTGCTCTACGCCACCTGCACGGTGGAACCGCGCGAGAACGGCGCCCTGATCGCCGCGCTGTTAGCCGCCCATCCGGACTTGACCCTGCTGGAGGAGCGCCAGTGGTGGCCCACCCCAGCGGCGGCGGAGAGCGGCGGCGGTGACGGCTTCTACGCGGCCCTGCTGCGGGGGCCGGGGGTGGAGCCGGACGCCTGAGC
>NZ_JAYGHZ010000490.1:0-876 GCF_034931285.1 Synechococcus sp. BA-120 BA3 | reverse complement strand
GGAGATTGGTATAAGAGACCCCCCCACCCCTGCTCCAGCCCCGTGGTGCCCGTGGGCTCCACCACCAGCGCCGGCCCTGCGATCCGCTGGCCCGCCGCCAGCTGCTCCCGGCGCCAGAGGGGCACCTGGCGCCAGGTCATCCCGGTGCCACTGCCCCCGCCGTGCTCTTCCGCCAGGCAAAGGGGAACCCATTCAGAGGGCTCGGGTGGATCCGCCGCCTCCGGGAGTTCCGCGGCCCGGACGACCCCCGCTGGGGTCTCGGGGGCTGGAGCACCCACCTCCACCTGGAGCCGCTCCACCACCAGGGGCTCGTCCTCCACCACAAAGCCGAAGCGCTGCCGGTGGCGGGCCTCGAAACCGGCGCGCAGATCCGCGTACGCGTCCTCGGGGGGCCCGGCGGGCCAGGGCAGCTCCAGCCCCTGGTCGCTGCCGCCGTAGCGCAGCTCCAGGCGGGCCTGCCAGCACGGCGCCTCGCCGGGGGCCAGATCACCGCTGGTGCCCAGTTCGGCGCTGGCTTCGGCCACCAGCGACGCGATCTCCCGCTCCAGCCGGGGCAGCAGGGCGGGTTCGAGGGGCTGCCGCAGGGTGCGCTCCCGCAACAGGGAGGGGCGGGCCAGGCCGATGCCGTAGGCCGAGAGCACCCCGGCCAGGGGATGGAGCAGCACCCGGGTGAGGCCGAGGGCATCGGCCAGGGGGCAGGTGAGCTGGCCGCCGGCGCTGCCGAAGGTGACGAGCACGGCGCCGCGCAGGTCGTGGCCGCGCTGGATCGAGATGCGCCGGATCGCCTCGGCCATGCGCTCGATGGCAATCGTCAGCGCCCCCTGGGCCGCCGCCTCCGGGCTGTCCAGCCCCAGCTGGCGGGCCAGGGCCCCGAAG
>NZ_JAYGHZ010000489.1:0-877 GCF_034931285.1 Synechococcus sp. BA-120 BA3 | reverse complement strand
CATCGCCGCAGCGCCTGTGGGCGGGACCTGCTGCTGCAGCTGCCCCGGGGCGCGGCCCTGGAGCCCGGCGACCGGCTGGCCCCGGAGGCCGGTGGGCCCCTGGTGGTGGTGGAAGCCGCCCCTGAGCCGCTGATGGTGGTGCGAGCCGCCGATGCCCTGGCCCTGCTGCAGGCGGCCTATCACCTGGGCAACCGCCACGTGGCCATGGAGCTGCACCGCGACGAGTTGCGCCTGGGGGTCGACAGCGTGCTGGAGGATCTGCTGCGCCATCGGGGGCTGACCGTGGAGCGCATCAGCGGACCGTTTCTGCCCGAAGCCGGGGCCTACGAACCGTCCGGCCACGCCCACCAGCACGATCATGGTCATCACGGCCATTCCCACCCATGAGCCTCGACCGGCTGCGGCTGTTCCAGCTCGTCAGTCCCGCCCTGCCGGTGGGGGCGTTCAGCTACTCCGAAGGTCTGGAGGTGCTCGTCCAGGCCGGGGAGCTGGGCGATGCCGAGGCTGTGGCCCACTGGCTGGAGGCGGAACTGGCCCGGGGGGCACTGGCGATCGAGGCCGCCAGCCTGGGCCGGCTGATGCAGGCGCTCAGCCGATGGCGTGAGTTCCCGGAGGGGCCGGCCCGTGCAGAGGTGCTGGAGCTGGACGGCTGGCTGCTGGCCCAGCGGGAGGCGCCCGAGGTGCGGGCCCAGCAGCGCCAGATGGGCCGCTCCCTGCTGCAGCTGCTGGCCGACCTGGCCCTGCCCCTGCCCGGGGATGGGTCCCAGCGTCTGGCCTGGCCGGCGGCCTGGGCCTGGGCCGGGGTGGCCCTGACCATCGCGCCCCAGGAGCTGGTCGAGGCCTACCTCTACGGCTGGGTCGCCACCCAGCTCAGCGC
>NZ_JAYGHZ010000488.1:0-882 GCF_034931285.1 Synechococcus sp. BA-120 BA3 | reverse complement strand
TCGGCCAACCGCCAGGCGGAGGGTGGCAGCGGGAAGGGGGGAGGCTTCACCTACCGACCGGACATCGACGCGCTGCGTGGAGCGGCGATGCTGGCGGTGCTGGTGTTCCACCTGAACAAGGGGTGGCTGCCGGGCGGGTTCACGGGGGTGGATGTCTTCTTCGTGATCTCGGGCTATGTGGTGATGGGCTCGCTGCTGGCGCAGGCGAGCAAGCCGCTGGGGCCGCGCCTGGGGATGTTCTACCTGCGGCGGGTGCGGCGGCTGATGCCGAACCTGCTGGTGTGCCTGGGGGTGACGAGCCTGGCGGTGGCGATGCTGATCCCGCCGCTGGAGAGCGGGCCGTATTTCAACGTGGCCCTCAAGGCGCTGTTCGGGTGGTCGAACAACTTCCTGATGGGTCAGCTGGATTACTTCGCCACGGATGCGGACCTGAACCCGTTCCTGCACACCTGGTCGCTGGGTGTGGAGCAGCAGTTCTACCTGGTGTATCCGCTGCTGCTGGTGGGGATCGGCTATGGGGTGCGGCGCAGCGTGCCGCTGCTGGTGGCGCTGATCGTGCTGTCGTTTGCGGCAAGCTGGTGGTGGACCCAGAGCGCGCCGATGGCGGCGTTCTTCCTGATGCCGAGCCGGTTGTGGGAGATCACGATCGGCTCACTGCTGCTGGTGGTGCAGCGGCGGGGTCTGCTGGGGGCGAGCTGGCTGCAGGGGCGCTGGCCACGGCTGGCGGGGGCGGCGCTGCTGCTGTGGGCGGTGGTGATGACGTCGGAGCGTGAGGGCTTTCCGGTGCCTGGGGTGCTGCCTGCGGTGGTGGGGACGCTTCTGGTGCTGCAGGCGGGCCCTGGGGAGGGAGGGAGATTCCTGCCGGGGCGTTGGCTGGAGCGG
>NZ_JAYGHZ010000487.1:0-896 GCF_034931285.1 Synechococcus sp. BA-120 BA3 | reverse complement strand
GACTTTATTGCCGCAGACGTAGTTGCCAAAAACCCTGCGGTGGTGGGCATTTACCGCCTGGTGATGAAAGCGGGGAGTGACAACTTCAGATCATCGGCCATTCAAGGAATCATGAAACGCATCAAGGCCAAGGGTATTGAAGTGATTGTGTATGAACCGGTGCTTCAAGAACCGGAGTTCTTCCGAAGCAGGGTGGTAAACAACCTTGAACAGTTCAAACAGCAAGCTGACATCATTCTTTGCAACCGGCACGTTGGAGAACTTGCCGATGTAGAGCACAAAGTTTACACACGGGATTTGTTTGGTAGCGATTAATCTGCCCAATCTATTCAGCCACCCAATCCTCAATCGCCAGCCCTTTCACTCTTAAAAATTCCTTGGTGTTGTGGGTTGGATGTTCTCCTGCTCGGCTTCCAGTGCAGCGATAAATTGCACGTCAACTTCACCCAAAGCTTGCAGTGCCTGCAACAAAGCCTGCCCGCGCTCGGCAGGTATGGGGTGAATAACAAGGTCGCCGTGTTCATTGCGGCTAATTTGAACCCGGTCAGTATTCAAGCGAAACTCGGCGCTTAAGCTGCCCTCTCGGGGATACAAGGTATTCCGTACGCGCTTCTTCCGCCAGTAGCAAATCTTTCACGCCCGGCTGGTTTTGTTGGGTAAGCCGCAACCATTCCGCCATGGGTACCAACACCGCTTGTTCCTGGCCGCGTCTGCTTACAGCTTGTGGACCATCACGCAGGCAGGTGTCCAGTAGTTCACTGAATCTGGCTTTTGCATCCTGTACGGGCCATGTTTGCATAAATTTGTCTTATATGACTAGTTATTTGACTACTTTAATTGACCAAGTATTTTCAAGCAACAAGCTGCAGCACCCCCCCCATCCTGATTACGTAGCC
>NZ_JAYGHZ010000486.1:0-897 GCF_034931285.1 Synechococcus sp. BA-120 BA3 | reverse complement strand
GATCAGCTCGACAACCTGCTCGAGGAGGCGGCACGCAAGGAACTGAACCTGCGCGAGGCGTTGGCCTGGCTGTGCGCGGCAGAGATCGCCCGCAAGGACCAGCGGCGAATCGCGATGGCGATGAGCATTGCCAAATTCCCGTTCGTGCGGACCCTGGAGGGGTTTGAGTACGAGGCCCAGCCCTCGCTCGATCCAGGCCAGATCCGGGAACTCGCCACCTGTCGCTGGGTCGCCAACGGCGACACCCTGCTGCTGCTGGGTCCGCCGGGGGTGGGCAAGACCCACCTGGCCGTCGCCCTGGGGCGTGAGGCGGTGAGCAAGGGCTACACCGTGCAGTACGTCTCGGCGATGGAGCTGATCTCCACCCTGGCCCGGGCCCACAACCAGACGGCGCTGGAGAGCCGGCTGAGCCAGTACGGCAAGAGCAAGCTGCTGATCATTGACGAGCTGGGCTACCTGCCGCTGGAGCCCGATGCGGCCCACCTGTTCTTCCAGCTGATCTCCCGTCGCTACGAGCGCGGCAGCGTGCTGATCACCTCCAACCGCCCCGTCATGGAGTGGGGCGAGGTGTTCGGTGATCAGGTCGTCGCCACCGCGATCCTCGATCGGCTGCTGCACCACAGCCATGTGCTGACCGTGCGGGGCGACAGCTACCGCCTGCGCGAGAAACGCCGCTCCGGCCTGATCAAGGCCAGCAGTGCGGTGAGCACCATTCCCGCCACCGGGGAGGACGGGAGCCCATGAGCATCCCGTTCCTCCCGATCCACCCCCATCCCAATGGACTGATGAGCAAGACCAACCGGCGCCGGCTACGGCGTCAACAAGCCGGGGCTACAGCCTCACAGGGTGGGCCAGATTTCATGTCGCCGGAGGACCAATTCCGGATGTCGCTTGACA
>NZ_JAYGHZ010000485.1:0-899 GCF_034931285.1 Synechococcus sp. BA-120 BA3 | reverse complement strand
GCCCTGGAGCCGCCACCTCTGGCCCTGGCGGGGGAGCCGGGCTGGCCGGAAGGGCTCTGAACCGCGCCCAGCGGCCCCCGCCCGTCACACTGGGGGCCCCAATGGCCCGCCCCATGGCTCCCCTGCCGCCCCCCGAGCCCAGCACCCATCTGGAGACCACTGCGGCGCTGCAGGCCCGCAAGGTGCGTTTCGAGCTCAACCGGGTGGTGCTGCCCATCGGCATCGAGGGCACCTACGGCGTGATCCGCCATCCGGGCGCCTCCCTGGCGGTGCCGGTGCTCGAGGACGGCCGGGTGGTGATCCTGCGTCAGTACCGCTTCGCCGTAGCCGGCCGGCTGCTGGAGTTCCCGGCCGGCACCCTGGAGGAGGGGGAGGAGCCCCTGGGCTCGATGCGGCGCGAGCTGGAGGAGGAGACCGGCTACAGCGCCAGCCGCTGGGACCCCCTGGGTGCCATGCACCCCTGCCCCGGCTACTCGGACGAGCTGATCCACCTGTTCCTGGCCCGCGATCTCACCCTGCTGCAGGATCGCCCCCCCGGCGACGACGACGAGGACATGGAGGTGCTGCTGCTGGAGCCGGCCCAGTTGGATGCGCTCCTGGCCAGCGGCGATGAGGCCCTGGACGGCAAAACGGTCACGGCCTGGTACCGGGCCCGGCAGCTGCTCGCGCTCTGATGGCCCCGGAGCGCTGGCTGTTCTGGCATCGCCGCGACCTGCGCCTGGCCGACAACCTGGGCCTGGCGGCGGCGGCCGCCGCCACCCCGGCGGTCACCGGCCTCTACGTGCTGGATCCGGCGATCGTCTCAGGCCCGCTGATGGCGCCGGCCCGGGCCTGGTTTCTGTGCGAGAGCCTGCGCGAGCTGGCGGCCCCCTGGCGGGGGGGTGGCTCTTATACCCATC
>NZ_JAYGHZ010000484.1:0-907 GCF_034931285.1 Synechococcus sp. BA-120 BA3 | reverse complement strand
CTCCAGCCCCTGCAGGCCGAGCGCGCCCGGCTGGAGGCGGAGCGGGCCCGGCTCAGCCGGGAGGTGCAGGGCCGGGACGCCGAGATCCGCCGCACCGAGGCCGAACTGGCCAGCGTCCGCCGCCGCATCGCCGCCGGCGAGAAGGAACTCAAGGACCTGGAGACCAACGTCATCGCCCTGCGCCGCGGTGATGTGGTGATCGCCAGCGGCCAGCCGCTGGCCACCGCCAAGGTGCAGCTGCAGCGCCCCGACCAGGCCAGGCAGGTGATCGACGCCCTGCTGCAGGAGTCGAACCGGGCGGCGTTCCAGTTGCTGCTGCCCGGCCAGCCCCCCAACCGCCAGATCCTGCTGGTGCCCCGCAGCGACATCAACCGGCTGGAATCGCTGCTCGCCAACCCCGGCGTCTGGGTGGTCAGCATCCGCTCGGCCGCCAACGTGCTGCGGGGCGAGGCCCAGGTGCTCGCCTTCCCCGACCTGCGCCCCAACCGCCAGGTGGTGGAGCAGGGGGAGGTGCTCTCCCGCACCGCCCTCGAGCCCGACGTGCGCGACCTGGACGCCGTCCGCAGCCGCCTCAACCTGCTGCTGACCGCCGCCTTCGCCAAGGCCCAGCGCCAGGGCACCCTGGCCAACGGCCTCCAGTTCGATGTCGCCAGCCTCAACGCCCTGGCCCGGGAACTCAGCGAGCGCCCCGCCGGCGTCACCGCCAACCTGGAGGCGGTGGCCCTCCAGAACGCCGACACCCCCGACCCGATCAGCGTCGAGCTGCGCTGGCCCCGCAAGGACGGCGCCGGAGCCACCCGGCCGGGGCGGCCATGACGGTGGCGGGCCCCGGCCCCTTGGCGGGGCTCGATCCCGGCCGCAGCAAGTGCGGCCTGGTGCTCACCGATCCCGCCTGCCAGGAGATCCG
>NZ_JAYGHZ010000483.1:0-917 GCF_034931285.1 Synechococcus sp. BA-120 BA3 | reverse complement strand
GGCCGAGGCGGTGGCGGAGGACGGCCCCGCCGTGCTGGCGATCGAGGATGCCGACGACTTCGGCGCCGATGACGACGACCTGCTCACCAGTGACGACGCTGACGATGAGGGTGCCGATGATGGGGCCGACGGGGCGATCAACCCGTTCCAGCCGATCCCCGTGGTGCTGCTCGACGACGGCGCCCCGGCGGGGGCCGACGGCCGGCTCCAGCCCCTGGCCAGCGCCGCCCTGCCCTCCAGCGCCTACATGCTGGTCGACAAGACCGTGGAACTGCAGGCCCGGCCCCTGAGCGAGTTCCCCGAGCTGGGCCGGCTGCCGGACGCCGAGCTGGAGCGTCAGGCGCTGGTGGTGTTCCTCAACCCCCGCCAGGCCAAGCGCCAGTGCGGCCGCACCCAGCGGGTGATCAAGCTGCCCGACCTCAAGGTGTTCGAGCTCACCGCCCCCTACCTGCTGGCCCAGGGCATCAGCCGGGTGGTGATCGAGGGTGCCCTCTACGCCCTTCCCGGCAGCTGAGGCCTCAGCCCTCGTCTCCCGGTGGGCTGCCGGGCAGCAGCAGGGCCGCGCTGGCACCGCCGCTGATCACCCCCAGCACCAGGGCCACCCCCACGATGAAGCCGGCCGGCAGCGGCGCGCTGCGGGCGAAGCCGAAGCGCAGCTGGGGGCGCACCTCCAGGTTTTGGGCCCCGAGGCAGAGCAGGGTCAGCAGCAGGGTGCCGCCCAGCAGGCTGCCGCACAGGAGGCGCAGGCGCAGAAGCATCGGGGCATGGCAGAACCGGCTGGTTCAGTCTGACGGCTCGCGGTGCAGCAGGGCATAGAGGTCCCGGCGGCTGTGGCCGCTGCGCTCGGCCAGGGTGCGGGCCGCCTCCCGGTTGCTGAGGCCGCCGGCCACCAGCGCATCGAGGGCGCGGCGCAGGTC
>NZ_JAYGHZ010000482.1:0-926 GCF_034931285.1 Synechococcus sp. BA-120 BA3 | reverse complement strand
CCCGGGCCAGGGCGTTGAGGCCGGCGGCGCAGGCCCCCGGGCCGAGGCGCAGATCCGGCGCCAGGGCCAGGTCGCCGCTGCTGTGCACCAGGCGCTCGAGAACCTCCTGCTCCACCCCCTCCAGGCCGGTGGGCCCGAGCCAGCCGCGGATGCGGCGCACACTCTCCCGGAAGATCGGATGGTCGAGGAAGGCCGGGGAGCCGGAAGAATCGAAGCTGTCCATCGGCTGCGGCGCTCCGAGCTGCCCCGCCGGCGCGGTGATGGCGACCGGGGCGGAAAGGGCGAGGTTACGGGATGCGTCCTGGCCGTGCTGCGGGTGGACGGGGCCTCTGGGAAGCAAAATCAAAACCTGTACATTGTGTACAGAATTGGAATTCGGCCGCCAGCACCATGGACACCCTCGGCGTCCTGGAGGCCAGGAAGCGCTTCCCCGAACTGCTCGATCGGGCCCATGGGGGCGAGGAGACGCTGATCTCGCGCCACGGCCACCCGGTGGCGGCCCTGGTGCCGCTCTGGCGGCGGCACCGTCCCCAGCGGCAGGCCCTGATTGCCCTCAAGGGCAGCGGCCGCGCCTGCTGGCCGGACCCGCTCCCGCCGGGCCAACCTTGGCCCATCCAGCCCCTGGAAGGCGCCGGCGCACTGGCCCTCGGATCGGCCGTGGCCGTCGACGCCACGGTGCTGATTCCCTGGCTGCGCGGCGACGCCTCCAGCCGCCACGCAGAGCCCCTGATCGCCGCGATCGCCGCCGGCCGCTGGCGGGGCGTGCTGAGCATGGCCACCTTGATGACGCTGATGGAGGGACCCCTGCGCCTGGGGGACGAAGCCCTGGCGGCCCGCTACGAAGCCGTGTTCAGCGATCCCGCGGCCTGGACCTTGGTGAGCCTCACGCCCCAGGTCGCCCTGGCGGCGGCGCGCCTGCAGCGGCC
>NZ_JAYGHZ010000481.1:0-948 GCF_034931285.1 Synechococcus sp. BA-120 BA3 | reverse complement strand
GCACCGGCCTGGCGCAGGGCGTCGAGGCCGAATTCGGCCGGATCCCCCAGGCCCGCCAGGATCAGGGTGGCCGGCGTGCCGCCGGGCCGCTCCAGGGTGAGGGTCTGGCCACTCTTGCCCTCGAAGCGGCGACGCTGCAGCCAGCCCTCGAGGGCTTCCCCCACCAGCGTCTCGGCCAGGCCCCGTCCGCCGCCAGCGCCGCCGGCGAACAGCCCCACCACCAGGGTGTCCCCCGTCCAGCTCTCGGTGAGCGGACGTTGGCCGTCCCGGTCAACGGCAAGACAGCGAAACTCCATGGACCCAGCGCAGGCGACCCGTGATCGTAGCCAGCCCAGCCCTGGCACTCAGGCGGGATCGGCCGTGAACGGGGTGGCCCAGCGATCCCGGGTCTCCTTGTTGAAGGGGGGCAGCCAGCGCCGGATCAGGGCCTGCTCCAGGGCCCGGCGGGGGCCGACCGCCGCCGGCACGTCCGACCAGAAGCGGATGCTCGGCCGCGCCTCCAGACCCGCCCGCGCCAGGGCCTCGCCGTAGGCCGCCAGGTAGTCCTTGCAGTCGTGGTCGCCCTTCCAGCGCTGGTCGGCCCGTCCGGTCTCGCCGACGTAGAGCAGCAGGGGCAGCGGCAGCTGGGGCGGGCGGTCCATCACCAAATAGAGGGCCGCCCCCTGCTGGGCCAGCCGGGGCCAGCGCCAGAAGGACAGGCTCTGGGGGCTGAGGCTGAGGGGATCGAGGCGCCGCGCCTGCTCGAGGGGATCGCCCGGGTCAGCGGGGACGGGGAAGAGCAGCCCTTGCTGGAGGGGGGCGGCGGCAGCGGCAGCGGTGGCGGCGTAGAGCGGCGCCTGGTGGTCGGCGAGACGGGCCTGCCAGGCGAGCAGTTGCTCCCGCCACAGCGGCAACGACGGGGCCGGCGGCGCGCCGGCCAGCGCGGCCGCCGGAAACAGTTCCCCCTGC
>NZ_JAYGHZ010000480.1:0-962 GCF_034931285.1 Synechococcus sp. BA-120 BA3 | reverse complement strand
CCCTTGCGCCCCTGCTCCGGCGGGCCCGCTTCGGCCGGCTGGCCGAGGCGCTGCTGGCGGCGGCGGTGGCGATGGCCGTGGCCTGGCCCTGGTGGAGCCAGAACTGGCTGATGATCCTCTCCACGATCAACAAGGCCCGCCAGTGGGGCGTCCTTTACCAGGACGGTCTGGAGGCGAACACCCTGGCGGGCTGGTTGTTCTACCCCCGCCTGCTGCCCACCATGGTCGGGGCCGCTCTGGTGGCGGTGGTGGTGACGGGGGGAGCGCTGGGCCGGTGGCGAAACCGCGGCGCCCCGGCCGGCCCCCTGCCCTGGCGGCGGCTCGCCTGGTGGCTGAGCTTTCCCCTCGGTGCCCTGCTGCTGGCCACCCTGATGAGCACCAAGGACTTCCGCTTCGTGCTGCCCCTGGTTCCCCAGCTCTGCCTTGGCCTGGGGGTCGTGCTGGCCTCGGCCACCGGCCGCTGGACCCCCTTCTGGAGGCTGGCGGTGGTGGCGATCGGACTCTGGGGGGCGCTGGCCAGCCAGTTCGCCCTGGCGGCCAATCCGACCGCCTTTCCGCCGCGGCCGCCCGTCGCCGGCCCCGCCTGGCCCCTGGAGGCGATCGTGGCCACGATCCGCCAGCGCAGTCCCCACCAGCTCTCCACGCTGGCGGTGCTGCCCGACAGCCAGGGACTGAACGCCTTCAACCTCGACGCCGAAGGGCGCCGCCAGGACTTCCTCGTCGCCGCCCGCCAGACCGTGGCGCCCCTTGACCAGCTCGACGGCGACCTGGCCGGCTTCGACTGGTTCCTGCTCAAGGGGGGCGACCAGGGGGTGATGAGCGACGAACGCCAGGCCGCCCTCGATGGCCTGGTGCGCCGATCACCCGCCTTCCAGGCCGCCGGCCGCTGGCCCCTGCCGGATGGCAGCAGCGCCGAGCTGTTCGGGCGGCGGGCCCTGGGCCTGGAGGTGGCCCCGGTGGCC
>NZ_JAYGHZ010000479.1:0-965 GCF_034931285.1 Synechococcus sp. BA-120 BA3 | reverse complement strand
GTGCAGGCCCTGCTGGAGGGGGCCCCTCCGGCCCTGCGCCGGGCGTTTGAGTTCTGGGTCTGCGGCGACGATGTGGCCCGAAAGAAGCCCGATCCGGAGGCCTACCGGCTGGCGCTGGGACGGCTGGGCGTGGCGGAGGCGGGAGCGGTGGGCGAAGCGGTGGCTGGCGTCCTGGTGCTTGAGGACTCCCCGGCGGGGCTGGCGGCGGCCACCGGGGCCGGGCTGAGCTGTCTGGTCTGCCTGAGCGCGGCGACGCGGGAGGAGCCGGAGGCCCGCTTCAGCGCCGCCCGGGCCGTGGTCGAGAGCCTGGAGGAGCCCGGGGGCAAGATCGGTGTGCGCCAGGGGCCACCTTGCCCCGAAGGCCAGGTGACGCTGTCGTGGCTGGAGCGCCTGCTGGACACGCCATGACCCGCCTCCCCGTGCAGCGCACCCGATTCCAGGGACTGGTGAGCCAGCTGGGGAACCGCGTGGTCGGCGTGGCGCGGCGCAGCTGGCGGGCCGGCAGCCTGGCCGCCCTGGCGCTGCTGCTGGGCTTCTTCGCCGGTCAGAACCTCACCAGCCTGCTGCTCTTCACCACCCCGGGGGGCCGTCCGGCGGTGGTGCTCGGCCTGCTGCTGACCTTCGAAGCTCTGGTGCGGCTGCGGACCCGCCTGGTGGGCCGCGAACCCTCCCTGGCCTGGGTCCTGGTGGACAACCTGCGCATGGGCGCCACCTACTCCATCGTCCTCGAAGCCTTCAAGGTGGGGACCTGAGCCCGTGGTGCCACAACAGCCCACGCGGCCCCTGGAGCCAGCGCCGGATGGCTGGGATGGCCGGCTGGCCCGGGCGGGGGACCTGGGCCCGGTGCACCCCAGCCTGTTGCGGCTCCTGGCCCTGCCGCTGCTGCGGCGGCTGGAGGACGGCCTGCGCGGCGGAACGCCATCCAGGCGGCCCCTGCTGGCCCTGAACGGGCCGGGGGGCGCCGG
>NZ_JAYGHZ010000478.1:0-1002 GCF_034931285.1 Synechococcus sp. BA-120 BA3 | reverse complement strand
CGCCAGCCGCACCGCCGCCGCCCGCACCGACCAGCAGCTGGCCCGGGAACGCAACGCCATCCGCCAGCGCCTCGAGGCCGCCTTCTACGACCACCGTGCCGCCCTGCGCCAGATCGTGGCGGCCCGCGCCTCCTACAGCGCCTCCCGCGAGGCCTTCCGTGACGTGCGGGCCCGCTACCAGCTGGGGCTGGCCGACTACAGCGATGTGGCCGACACCGTCGCCACCCTCACCGGCGCGATGGAGGGGGTGGCCGAATCCACCACCCTGGCCAACGTCAGCTACGCCCAGCTGCTGCGCGAACTGCTGCCGGTGCCGGACCGGCCCGATCAGCCGGTGGCGCTGCCGCTGGTGCTGGGCGGCTCCTGAGCGTCGTCGTGGCGTTCCTGCCGTCGCTGCCAGCGGCGCTGGCGCCAGGCGAAGGAGCGCCACAGCAGCAGCACCAGCAGGGCGGCGAACCAGAACCACACCTCGGGGGCATTGGCGTGCAGCAGCACCACCAGCAGGGCCGCCTCCAGCGCCAGCCAGGGCCGTTCGCGGCTCATGGCAGGGCGTCCCGCTGCCGCAGGGGCGGCTGGTCCTGGCGCTCCTGCTGGCGCAGGGTGCGGTAGCTGCCGGTGAGGTCGCGCAGCAGCGGCAGCAGGTAGCTCACCGGCGGCCGCCATTCGACGTAGCCGTGGGCCTTGAGCGTCAGCCCCTCACGGATAGGAAAGACGCTGCTGCCGCGGCTGAGGGTCCAGCGATAGCCGTCGAGGCCGGAGCCGGCGGCGGCGGGCAGCAGGGCGATCTCGGTGCGCATCACCGGCCCGTTGCGCACCAGGGCCTCCGCCAGCTGGGGGTTGCCCATGGTGGTGTCGACGTCCTCGCGGGTGGCGGGCAGCAGGTTGATGTTGCGCACCCGCCCGCGGATGCCGCCGAAACGGCCCCGTTCGTTCCAGTCCGGCACCACCTCCATGGCCAGGCCGGGGCGCAGGCGGCGGGCATCGGCCGGGGCGAAGTAGGCC
>NZ_JAYGHZ010000477.1:0-1024 GCF_034931285.1 Synechococcus sp. BA-120 BA3 | reverse complement strand
GGGCTGGCCGGCTCGCCTGCCAGAGCCCCGCCCCCAGGGCCAGGCCCGAGAGCGTGAGCACCTGGCGACGGCCCAGGGTCGGCGGCATGGCGGCAAGGGGCGATCCGACGCTCAGGATGGACCCTCAGGGGACCAGGCGCCGGAAGCCGTCGCCGTGGGACCTGATGCAACCGGCCCGGTCCGGGCCAGCAGGCCGTGGGCCGCCGGCACGTAGTACAGGGCCAGGGCCGTGGCCCCCACCAGGCCGCCGGACACGGCGATCGCCAGCGGCGGCCAGAAGCCGGAGGGATCGAGCATCAGGGGCAGGAAGCCGACCACGGTGGTGATCGTGGTGGCGAGCACATGGCGGGTGGCGTGTTCCACCACCGCGGCGGTGGCGGCCGGATCGCCGCTGCGGGCCAGCGGATCGCTGCGGATGGCGGTGAGCACCACGATCGAGTCGTTCACCGCCAGCCCGATCAGCCCGAGGGTGCCGAGGATGGCGGTGAAGCCGAAGGGCGAACCGCTGAGCCTCAGGGCCAGGGCCGCCAGTCCCACCGACAGCAGCGCCACCGAGGCGATCAGGGCGGCCATCCGGAAGGAGCGGAAGGAGAGCACCAGGGTGGCGGTCATCAGGATCGCCAGCACCCCCACCGTGGAGAGCAGGTTGGCGACCGCCTCGCCGCGGGCATCGGCCTCGCCGCCGTAGGCCAGGTTCACCCCGGTCGGCAGCTGCCAGCCCTCCCGTTCGAGCTGGCGGCGGAAGTCCTGCAGCACTGATTCCGGCAGCGCCCCCGCCGCCAGGAAGGCCTGCACCGTGTTGACGCGCTGGCCGTCGCGCCGTTCGATCGCGGCCAGCTCCGGCTCCAGCCGCAGCCCGGCCAGGGCCCCCAGGGGAATCGGTGCCGCGCTGCCGGGTGCCACCAGATCCAGGGAGGCCACCTGCTCGAGAGCGCTGCGCTGGGCCTCGGCCACCCGCACCCGGCCCCGGCCATGGCGGCCGTTGCTCCCGAAGGCCGGCCCGCTCCCCCCCACCCCGGCGGCG
>NZ_JAYGHZ010000476.1:0-1039 GCF_034931285.1 Synechococcus sp. BA-120 BA3 | reverse complement strand
GCCCAGCAGGGGCCCGCCCACCGGCAGGGCCGGCAGCAGCCCCAGCAGACCCACCACCAGCCCCACGCCGGCCCCGACGTAACTCCAGCGGGTGGCCTGCAACCGGGCCGGTCCGAGCAGCAGGCCCAGGGCCTCGGCCCCCCAGCCCAGGAGCAGCAGCACCACGGCCAGCGCCAGGGCCGGCCAGCCGGCGGCCCAGCCGACGGCCCAGCACCAGAGCAGGGCGCCCAGGGGCAGCAGGGTCAGGCCGGGCGCCACAGGCAGCACGGTGCCGGGAATCGCCAGCGACTGGATCAGCAGGGCGATCCACCAGAGCAGATCGGCGCGGTCGAGGCTGGGCAGGCTGGCCGGGGACATGGCGGCAGGCTCAGGGCACGCGACGGGCCACCCGCAGCTTGGCGGAGCGGCTACGGGGGTTGGCCTGCTCCTCCGCCTCACTGGCCACCAGCGGCTTGCGGGTGAGCCGCTCCAGGCGCGGATCGCTGAGAAAGGCGGTCTTGACGCGCCGGTCCTCGAGGGAATGGAAACTGATCACCGCCAGCAGACCGCCGGGCACCAGCCAGTCGGGGGCCCGCTCCAGCAGGCGGTCGAGGGCGCCCAGCTCGTCGTTGACCGCGATCCGCAGGGCCTGGAAGGTGCGGGTGGCCGGGTGGATCCGGCCGTGGCGCGCCTTGGGGGGGAAACAGCCGGCCACGGCATAGGCCAGATCGGCCGTGGTCCGCCCGCTGCCGGCCCAGGGGCGTTCGGCCACCAGGCGCCGGGCGATGCGGCGCGACAGCCGCTCCTCGCCGTAGGCGTGGATCAGGTCCGCCAGCGCCGATTCCTCCAGCCGGTCGATCAGCTCGGCGGCGGTTTCGCCGGCGTCCGGGTCCATGCGCATGTCCAGGGGGCCAGGGGCGCGGAAACTGAAGCCCCGGGCGGGTTCATCCAGCTGGGGACTGCTGACCCCCAGGTCAGCCAGCACCCCCACCAGGGGGGCGGGCGGGGTGAAGTCGGCGAAATTGGCCGCCTCGATCCGGGCGCGATCGCCGAAGGGGGC
>NZ_JAYGHZ010000475.1:0-1044 GCF_034931285.1 Synechococcus sp. BA-120 BA3 | reverse complement strand
TGTGTAGTGCCACCAGGTTGTTCCGGCTGACAAAGGGGTGTGAGGCCGACAGGGTTGTGGTGCGACCCAACAGCCCCAGACCTCACACTCCATGCATACACACCCCAACGCCCGCCTGACACCGATCGGTCGGGAACGCCTCATTCGCCAGCACCTCGAGGAGGGCAGGAGCCTTGCCCAGCTGGCCACCGACCACGGGATCAGTGAGCGCACCGCCCGCAAGTGGCTGGCTCGCTTCCGTTCAGGCGGGCCAACGGCCCTGGCGGATCGACGGAGTGTGCGCCGCAGCCAGCGGCGGACGCTTGATCCGCAGCAACTGCAGCAGGCCGTGGAGCTCAGGCACCAGCGCTGCACCCTCCGCAAGATCGCCCGACTGATGATGGTGCCCATCACCACCCTGGCCCGGGCGATGCGGCGCCTGGGGCTGAACCGGCTGCGCAACCTCGATCCCAAACCACCGGTGCAGCGGTACCAGTGGGAGGAGCCGGGCGACATGATCCATGTCGACATCAAGCAACTGGCCCGCTTTGAGCGGGTCGGCCACCGGATCACCGGCGATCCGCGCAAGGGCTCCTCACCCGGGGCTGGCTACGAGAAGGTCCACGTGGCCGTGGATGACGCCACCCGTCTTGCCTACGTCGAGGTCCTGCCCGACGAGAAGGGCCCGACCACGGTGGGCTTCCTGAGCCGTGCGGTGGCCTGGTTCAACGGCCAGGGAATCGAGTGCCGACGGGTGCTCAGCGACAACGGCTCGGCCTACAAGTCGCATGGGTGGCGAAAAGCCTGCCAGGCCCTGGGATTGAAGGCGAAGAAGACCAGGCCCTACACCCCCCGGACCAACGGCAAGGCCGAGCGGTTCATCAAGACCCTGCTGGAGGAGTGGGCCTACGTGATGCCCTACGGCAGCTCGGCCGGCAGGAACGAGCTGTTGCCTGCCTACCTGCGGATCTATAACGGCCGCAGGTGCCACATGGCCCTGGGTGGCCTCACCCCCCAACAGCGGCTCGCTCAGCTGCAGGCATGAACAACCTGGTGGGAAAGCAC
>NZ_JAYGHZ010000474.1:0-957 GCF_034931285.1 Synechococcus sp. BA-120 BA3 | reverse complement strand
GGGCTGACCCACGGCGCCTGCGGGTGTCTGGACCGCGGGGGCCTGGCCCTGGCCGGGGGGACTTTCGGCAGCCCGGGCCTGGCCGCCGGCCAGCAGCAGGGCCACCAGCAGGGGAAGGGAGGCGGTCGCCGCCCGCGGCGTGACGCTTCGAAGGGTGTGGGGCCTGCCGAGGCGAACGCCAATCATGGATGTCGTCTGCAGAGCGGCCAGGCCGCAAAATCCCGCTGACCTTACCCGTAGACCTGTGGTTCGGGACAGACCCCTTGGACCCGTTTGAGGACCTCCCCGTAGGCCTCGACAACGCCGCCCAGGTCCTGGCGGAATCGATCCTTGTCCAGGATCCGCTCCTGGACATCACTCACCGACCGTTTCCAAAGGCGGCAGGTGTCGGGGCTGATCTCGTCCGCCACCACCAGTGCGCCGTCAGTGGTGAACCCCAGTTCGATCTTGAAATCCACCAGTTCGAGCTCCACCCGGGCGAAAAGATCGCGCAGGGCATCGTTGACGCGAAAGGCCAGTTTCCGGATTGCCTCCAGCTGGTCGGGCGTGAGCAGCTGCAGGCGCTCCAGCCTGGCTTCGCTGAGCAGGGGGTCACCCAGGGCGTCGTCCTTGTAGTACAGGTCGAGCAGGGGCGGGTCCAGGGGAGTGCCCGCCGCCATCGGCATCTGTCGGCAGAGGGAGCCGGCGGCCACGTTTCGCACCACCACCTCCACCGGCACCACCCGCACCGGCCGCACCATCATCCAGTGGTCCCCGTGCAGCCCCAGGTAGTGGGTGGGCACCCCCAGCCGTTCGAGATGTTCGAACAGCAGGGCAGAGATGCGGCAGTTCAGGGCCCCCTTGCCAAGGAGCTGGGCCTTCTTGAGGGCATTGAAGGCGGTGGCGTCGTCCTTGTACTCCACCGCCACCAGGTCCTCCTGGTCGGTGGCGTACACCCGCTTCGCCTTGCCTTCGTAG
>NZ_JAYGHZ010000473.1:0-1099 GCF_034931285.1 Synechococcus sp. BA-120 BA3 | reverse complement strand
CCCCTGCCCCCCCAGCCCGTGGCGGTGCTCTGGGGCGCCGACGACCGGATCCTGCGGGCCCCCCAGAAGCGCGCCGCCCAGGCCCTGCTGGGTCCCCGCATCACCGAACTGGCGGCCTGCGGCCACCTGCCCCACATCGACCAACCTGAGCAGGTCGCCGCCGCCTGGCTGGCTGCCCCCTGCGCCCCCCTTCCCACCCACCCATGACCCCCGCCACCCGCCTCTCCCTACCCCGTCTCCTCGCCGGCCTGCTGCTCGTGCTGCTGCTCGGCGTCCCCGCCCTGGCCCTCCCCGGCCGCGCCGAGGCCTCGCTGCTGCACCTGGAGGGGCCGGCACCGGAGGATCTCGGTGTGCACGGCGGCTCCCTGTCCCCCTGTGCGGCGCCGGCCCACTGCGCCCGGGCCGACTGGCCGCTCACCGATCCGGAGGCGGCCCTGAGCGCGCTGGTGCCGATCCTGGAGACCACCGAGGGGGTGCGGATCCTCGAGCGGGACGGCCACTACCTGCACGCCACCGCCACCAGCCGCCTGTTCGGCTTCGTCGACGACCTCGAGCTGTACGCCCAGCCGGCGGCCGGCGTGCTGCAGGCGCGCTCCAGCTCCCGGCTGGGGGATTCGGACCTGGGCGTCAACGGCCGCCGGCTGGCGGCCCTGCGGCAGGAACTGCCTGGCAGCTGAAGCTCTCGATGGCGCCGCGGCGGTGCAGGAAGCGGGGCTGGGCCGGATCCTCCAGACTCCACCACCAGATCCCGTCGGTGTAGCTGGGCGGACCGGCGTTGTTGGTGCGCGGCAGCTGCAGCCTCAGGTCGCGCCACTCCAGCAGCACCGTGGCGCCGGGCACCGTGCCGGCGGTGGTGTTGGGGATCCCCGGGGCATCCACGGCCCCGTTGTCGCTGGTCGCCAGCAGCGGGTCGCCGTCGCAGCGGTAGGAGACGGCGTCGGTCGCCGCCATCGCCGGTGCCGGGTTCGCCAGGGCGAGGCAGAGCAGCAGCACCAGGGCCAGCAGCCGGCCCGCCAGGACCTGGGCGCTGCGCAGGGCGCCTTCGATCCGGCCGAACCCCGGCCCGGCGACGAAGTCGCCGCAGAAGGCCACCCAGCTG
>NZ_JAYGHZ010000472.1:0-1126 GCF_034931285.1 Synechococcus sp. BA-120 BA3 | reverse complement strand
GAATGGACCCCGGGGGCGCCGCCCAGGGCCGCCACCGCCCGGCCCGAGTCGTCGGCCAGGGCCCAGTGGCCGGTTGCCCGGGCCACCGCCACGGCCTTCAGCCGGGCATTGGCGGCGAACGTGGTACCCGTTTCCTCCACCTCCAGGCCCTCGGGCTGGGGCCGCACCGCCAGGGGCAGCGAGGCCAGCAGGTGGGAGAACTCCCGGATCTTGCCGGCGTTGCCGCTGGCGATCACCAGCACGGTGGGCGCCACCCCGGGCTCCGATGGGGAGGCCATCAGATGCTCTCCGCCAGCTGGCGAGCCCAGGCCAGCACCGCCTGAACGCGGTCGGCGTCGGGGGCTTCGCAGTAGAGCCGCAGCAGGGGCTCGGTGCCGGAGAAGCGCAGCATCAGCCAGTGGCTGGGGCCCATCCGCAGCTTGACACCATCGGTGCGGTTCACCTCCAGCACCGTGGCTCCGGCCACCTCCTGCGGCGGATCCTGGGCCAGCAGCGCCTCCAGCCGGCGGCGGCTGGCCATGTCCGGCAGACGCAGGTCGAGGCGGTCGTAGAGGCTGGCGCCACCGCAGCGCTCCTGCAGGGCCGCCAGCCGGGCCCCGAGGGGCAGGCCCCCCTCCACCAGCGCCTCGATCAGCAGCAGGGCCGCGAACAGGGCATCCCGCTCCGGCAGGTGGAGGCCGAAGCCCACCCCGCCCGATTCCTCTCCCCCCACCAGCACCTCGCCGCTGAGCATCTCGGCGGCGATGTATTTGAAGCCGACGGGCATCTCGATCACCTCCCGGCCCAGGTCGGCCGCCACCAGGGCCATCAGGTCGGAGCCGCTCACGGTCTTGACGACGCGGCCCCCCAGCCCGCGGGCCCGGGCCAGGTGGTCGATCAGCAGGGGCATCAGCAGCTGGGTGCTGCAGAAGCGGCCCTGTTCGTCCACCGCGGCGATGCGGTCACCGTCACCGTCGAAGACGATGCCCACCGCCGGCCGGCCGGCGGCCGTGGCCTGGCGCACCTCGGCGATCAGCTGCTCCAGGTAGGGCGCCAGCGGCTCGGGCGGGTGGCCGCCGAAGAGGGGATCCCGCTCCCCCCGGATCTCCCGGATCACGCCGGCGGCGGCCCCCGCTTCCCCCAGCAG
>NZ_JAYGHZ010000471.1:0-1130 GCF_034931285.1 Synechococcus sp. BA-120 BA3 | reverse complement strand
GGGGAGGAGGGCCTGGCCGTGACCATCGACATCAGCACATGCGCTGCCATCTTGCCGCGGAGTGGCGGTTCAGGCCCCGGCGAACAGGGCGACGCCGATCGCGGCGGCGGCGCGATTTAGCTGGCGATCGAAGCTGGCCAGGCTCGCATCGAGGCGCTGGGCCAGTTCCAGGTAGCTGACGTCGTAGCTGGAAAGCCCATGGGTGCGGGCCAGGGCCAGCAGGCGTGTCCCGCGATCCGGCGGCGGCCCGATGTCGGCCTGGAACGGCAGGCTGTTCAGCCGGGCCAGGAACAGATCGCTGTCGGCCTGGGGCAGCACGGAACGCCGCTCCGCCACCAGCAGGGCATTGGTGACCTCCAGGTGCCAGAGACCGGGAACCCACCAGGGAACGGTCCCGCAGGCCTCGAGCAGGCGATTGGCCCGTTCCACCTCGCCGGGCTGCTGCCGCTCGAACACCCAGGCCAGGGCCATCGACGCATCGATCACCAGGGTCGAGGGTGCCCCGCTCACCGTCGCCCTTCGCTGACGAAGCTGGCGACATCGGCCGCACTGACACCGCGAATCCGCGGGAACGCCCGCAGGGCCGCGACCGCCGCGTCCACGCCCTGGCCGGGATCGTTGCGGTGGGGCACCAGATCCGCCACGGGTTTTCCGCGCACGGTGATGGTGAAGCGCTCACCGTTTTCCACGGCGCGCAGGAGTCGGGAGAGCTGGGCCTTGGCTTCGAAGGCCCCGATGCTGGCGTCCATGGGCCATGAGCTGGTTCACGGCCTAGTTTATTCAGTCATGGTGGACGGCGCACTGACGCGACCCGCCACGACCACAAGGCGCAGCATGTTGATGGGGCCTGGGGCCATGCAGATCTCCTGCGAAACAGCAGCTCCCTACGTCGTGTAGTCCGCGTTGATCCGCACGTACTGATCCGAGAGGTCACAGCCCCAGGCGCTGCCGCTGCCCGGGCCGTCGCCGACCCGCAGCCGGATCGCCACCGTGTCGTCGGCCAGGTAGGCGCCGGCGGCGCGGGCCTTGAGGTAGGCCGACGCCGCCGGGCGGTCGAAGGCCAGGGGCTGGCCTGACGCCATCAGCTGGTGGTCCCCCAGCCACAGGGCCACGGCGGCGGGGTCGAAGGC
>NZ_JAYGHZ010000470.1:0-1137 GCF_034931285.1 Synechococcus sp. BA-120 BA3 | reverse complement strand
GGCCGCACTGCGCCCCGGCGCCGGTGCCGCAGCCGGTGCTGGGGCGATGCCGGATCCGCTGCCGGGGCTGAGCGGATGCAGACGTGCCAGGGTGAACTCGGCCCGCTTCTCCTTGACCCCGTCCTGGCGGGTGACGGTGTTCATGCGCAGCCGGCCCTCGAGCACGAAGCGCTGGCCCACCTGCACCCGATTCTGCAGATCCTGGGCCAGGTTGCCCCAGCCCACCACCTTCAGCTGACCCGGGGGATCATCGGGTCGCAGACCCTCGATCTGGACGGCCATTTCGGCCACCGGCGTCTGGTTGTCCTGGGTGTAGCGCACCTGGGGCGCCTCCAGGACCTCCACCTCCAGCAAGCAGTGATTCACGCCCGGACCAACGGTTGGAAGGACCCATCCTGATGCATCCGCCCCACGGGATCCAGGCCGATCCGCCCGGTCGTGCCGGCGGCTGTGACGGGAGCGGCTTTGGTGGCGGCCGGATCTGGCTGGTGGCCGGCACGGGGGAGGGGCCTCCCCTGGCCCGGGAGCTGCTGGAGCGGGGCTGGCGCCTGAAGGTCTCGCTGGTGAGCCGGGCCGCCTCCCTGGCCTATGGCGCCCATCCCCGCCTGGAGCTGGCCGTGGGGGCGATCGGGGAGAGCGACGGGCCTGCGGCCGGAGTCGCCGCCGAACTGGCCGACGCCGGGCAGCGGGGCGCCCCCTACGCCTGGGTGATCGATGCGACCCACCCCTTCGCCACGCGCATCAGCGCCGCCCTGGCCGACGGCTGCACGGCCCGCTCCCAGCCCCTGCTGCGGCTGCCGCGGGCCAGGTTGAGCAGCACGGTCTCGGCCCGGTCGCTGGCGGTGTGGCCGGTCACCACATGGGTGCAGTGCCCCTGGAGGGCCGCCGCGGCCAGGCAGCCGTAGCGCCACTCCCGGGCCGCGGCCTCGCTGGCGGGCACCGGATCGGCCCGATCGAGCCTCAGGTCCAGTCCCTGGCTGCGGGCCCACAGGCCCAGTTCCTCCGCCTGCTGGGCCGCGTCGGGGCGCCAGCCGTGATCGCCGTGCCACAGCTGCAGCTGCCAGCCGTGCAGGGGCTGGAGATCCAGCAGCAGGGTGGTCAGGGCCATGGAGTCCTGGCCACCGGACACGCCCAGCA
>NZ_JAYGHZ010000469.1:0-1145 GCF_034931285.1 Synechococcus sp. BA-120 BA3 | reverse complement strand
CGCTGAAGTGGTGGTGGGAGACGCTGCTGGCGGTGCTGGCGTTGGGTGGCCTGTGGGTGGGGATTGACGTGCTGCACCACCAGTTTCGGGGCAAGTTGTTCGTGGGCAGTGATCCCAGTCCTGTCCCACGCCATGAGCGCGTTCAGGAGTGGGACCCCACCATCCCGGGCACATTGATCGATAAGCGCTGCACCCTGAATTACTGGATCCCTTATGGTCTCGAAACCCGTCCTGACTATGACCGCTGTCAGAAGCCAGGCAGGCCTGGAGCTGGGGAGATTTTTCTGCTGGGTGATTCCCATGCCCAGCACTTTCTGCCGATGCTTGATATCATAACGAGACGGACTGGTCAGCGACTGACGTTCTCCAACAAGCCGTCCTGTTTCCTTGACCCCTCGCTTACGCTTGAACTCAACAAGAAGCCTTATCAGCCTTGTACGGATTTTGCTATTGGCGAGATGTCGCGAGCTATCGAAAGGCTGAAGCCAGGCGATATCGTTGTAATCTCAAGCAACATTCATAATTATCTTGGTAGCGTTCATGGCGTCGGTTCCCAGGCTGAGTCGTCAGCTCGTATTGGCGGTAATCGACTCAACATCTCCGAGATGCGTATGGCCCATCTGGCTTCCTTGAGAGCTTATGCGCTGTTGCTGCAGAAAAGAGGAATCCAGTTGGTTTTGGTTGTGGATAATCCTCCGCTCTCCCAGGACGTTGTTTTCTGTCCCCCTGGATCTCCAAGAAGCTGTGCATTCGACCCTGCGACGACCGCCGCCAGGCAGCAAGTCATTCGCTCCGTGCTTGATCAAGCGGCTTCCGGTCTTGCCAACGTTCATGTTTTTGATCCCACGCAGGAACTTCTGGACGCCAATGGAAAAGTTCGCTATCGGAATGATGAGGGCACTATTCTTTATTCGGATTCTCACCATTTGAGTGTGACCGGCAGCCGATCCCTCGCAGTCCCGTTTGAGCGTTTTCTGGTGAAGTCCGGCCTGATTCCGGCCCCGTCCCGCTGATGGTGGCCGTCACGGGCACCGGAGCCGCACCATCGGCCAACCGCCAGGCGGAGGGTGGCAGCGGGAAGGGGGGAGGCTTCACCTACCGACCGGACATCGACGCGCTGCGTGGAGCGGCGATGCTGGCGGTGC
>NZ_JAYGHZ010000468.1:0-1151 GCF_034931285.1 Synechococcus sp. BA-120 BA3 | reverse complement strand
ATCAGGGGCTGCTGATCGCCCGCAAGCACCTGGGCTGGACCTGCCAGGGCTTCGCCGGCGCGGCCCGGCTGCGCCGGGAGCTGATGGTGGCCCCCAGCCTGGAGAGTGCCCTCGAACTGCTGCGCCGGGCGGAGCTGGACATCACGACCCCAGAGCCATGCCCAGCAGGTCCCGGCTGCCGCTGATGGCCTGCACCGCCAGCAGCAGGGCGGTGAGGAAGGCGGCGCTGACGTGCAGCCGCCGCATGCGGGGGGAGCGCAGGGTCTCGGGGGCGGCCGCCATGGCGAACAGCAGCAGGCCGCAGAGCAGCACGCCGCTCCAGTAGTGGGACCCCCACACGCCCCCGTCGAAGGGACTGCGGCCCAGGTGCCACAGGGCCGGCTGGCTGCCCAGGGTCAGCAGCCCCAGCCAGCAGATCAGGGCGAAACCGGCCCGCAGCCAGGCCCCCTTCACCCGCCACAGGGCCAGGCAGCTCACCAGGCACCCCACTCCTGCCAGCAGCAGGGCCGCGCCGGAGCCGCCGCCGACGGCGCCCCCACGGGCATAGGTGGCCGCCATGGCGATCAGCACCGCCACGACCACGCCCGAGGTCACCCAGCGGCCGTGGTCGGTGTGCTCCACCCCCACCGTGGGCGGCAGGGGGTTGATGTCGAGGCGGCGTTCCCGCGCCAGGATTCCGAGCCGGATGGTGGCGCCCACCACCGGGTAGACAAACAGGATGATCAGCACCGGGTGCAGCAGGGCGAACCAGTCGGTGACGCTCATCCCGGTGACGCTCATCCCGGTGGCGGACATCCCGGCGGCAGGCATCGGCAAGGGCGGGGCGAAAAGCGAACGGTCATGGAAGCACCGCCGGCCACCCCTGCCGGATGAGCAGCAGGGAGAAATAGGGGACCTCGGCGGCGGGCACCTCGGCCGCCGGGCAGAGCCGCTGGTCGGGCCAGCCCACCCGCTGGGCGAACAACGCGTCCGCCAGCAGACCCCGCTCGGCCAGCAGCGGCCGCACCCAGGGCCAGCGGCCACCCAGCTTGAGCAGTGCCAGCACCCAGCCAGCGGCCGCCGCCTGGGCCAGCAGGTCCTCCAGCTCCCGGGGCTCCTCCGGGGTGGGACGGATCAGCAGTCCCTCCTGCTGCAGGGCCAGGGGCCAGGCC
>NZ_JAYGHZ010000467.1:0-1152 GCF_034931285.1 Synechococcus sp. BA-120 BA3 | reverse complement strand
CGCCGGCCGCCTCCAGCGCCCGCGCGACGCGGCGGCCGGTGTAGCCGCCGCCGAGCACCAGCATCCGCTCGATGCCGCCGGCCCCCGGGTTGACAGAATCCGCCGCCATCAGTACATCTGTATCACTGTCCGTTTCCCCATCCCGTGACCACCTCGTCGTTCGGTGCCAGTCTCCCTGTCGGCCTCGCGCCATCCCGCCCTCTCTGTCGCTCCGTCGAGCGGGCCCTCGGCCAGCCGCTCGCCGGACGCGGCCATCGGGCACCGGCCCGCCGTCACCGGGCCGCCGCCCCGCTGCTGCTGGCCGTGGGTCTGGTGCTGGGGGCCGTGGTGCTGGCGCCGGAGCAGCCCCTCGATCAGGAGGCCATCTGCCACCGCCACAACGGCGTGGAGGCCTGCCGCGTCTGGTGAGTCACCTCCGCTTCGGCGGCCGTGGCCGTCTCCGGTTCGGCGGGGGCCACCCACTGGAGCAGGCGCAGCGCCAAGCGCAGATCGCCGTCGGTCCAGGCCCGCAGGGCCATCGCCCGACGCGGGTCGTAGAAGGGCTGGCTCCGATACCAGACGAACGCGTCACTGTCCCCCTTGCGGCCGTTGCAGCCCAGGCAGGCCGGCACGCAGTTCTCGGTGATGCTCTGGCCGCCGCGGCTGAGGGGATGCACGTGGTCGATGGATTCCGACGCCTCGCCGCAGTAGAGGCAGCGGCGGCCGGTCATCCGATGCAGCGACTGTCGCCATCGTCGCGCTCGCAGCTTGGGGCAGAGATCTTCGAGAAAGACTCCATCCCTGGCCTGCATCAGCGCGCCTCGGTTGGCGGAAGTTTGCCCGCAGCGTCCCGGGTGTCAATGTGTTCATGATTGCTTTTTGCCGCATTGGCCACCCCCCTGGTGCAGATGCGCCTGGGCGCCTCGGGTCTGATCGAGGTGGTCAGTCCGTTCGACGCGGTCACCCAGGCGCAGCTGCGGGCCATCCGCCCCCGGGGCCAGTGGCTCAGCCGCCGTGGCTGCTGGCAGTTTCCCCTGGAGGCGGCCGCGGCGCTTCAGCAACAATGCGCCGGGCGCATTCCGGCCACCCCGGAGCTGGACCGCTGGTTCGGCTGGCTGGGCCAGCCCCTGCCGCCCCTGCCCCCCCTGGATGGGGAAGAGCTGGCCGCGATCG
>NZ_JAYGHZ010000466.1:0-1165 GCF_034931285.1 Synechococcus sp. BA-120 BA3 | reverse complement strand
GACCAGGGCCGCGCCCTGCAGGTCGGCCGGCAGATCCAGCCGCCGCCGGGCCAGCTCCTCCAGCCGGGACGCCAGGGTGGGGTGGGCGCCGTACCAGTACAGGGCGTGCTCCCAGACCAGCTCCCCGCCGGCGTCCATGGCTGTGGACTGGAAGAACACGGCCGGGATGCCCAGGCCCTGGAGCACGTCCATCCCCTGCTCGTAATTGCAGCGCAGGCCGTCATCGAAGCTGACGATCACCCCGAAGTCGGAGCCGGAGGGGAAGCGGCCGGCCCGCAGGTCGGCGTAGGTGAGGAAGCGGGCGCCGCGGCGCTGCAGGACGCCCAGCTCGGCGGCCAGCTCCTTGGGGGGAATCGGCGGCACCCCGAAGCGGTCGAGGAACGGCTCCCGGCCAGGCTCGTCCACCCGGTGATAGAGCAGACACAGAACCTTGCCCCGCAGGCGGCGGAGCCAGAGGCGATCCAACGGCGGCAGGAACAGCAGGTCCGCCGCCCGGTTGGCCGCCCGTCCCAGGCGGCTCATGGCTGCTCCCCCCGCACCACCCGCACGGCCCCGTCGCGGCGCGCCTGGTCGGCCAGGTAGTCGCGCACCAGGCCCCGGGCGATGCGGCGGTTGGCCATCAGCCGCTGCCAGGGCTCGTAGACGTAGCCGGTGCGCCGCAGGAACAGCTTGCCCTTCTCCCACTGGGGCACCCGTGGGGCGGTGCCGGCCTCGAGCCGGTGGGCCGCCTCGATCAGCAGCTCGATGCCCACCTGGAAGCTGCGCACCTCGATGGTCTCGACGTCGTCGTCAGGCTGCATCGGCACGTGGGCCGACAGGATGATGTCGCCGCTGTCGATGCCGGGGTCGATGTGGTGCACCGTCACCCCCACCAGCTCCGGATGCCCCTCCATGAGCATGTAGAGGTTGCAGTTGGCGCCGCGGGAGTAGGGCGACAGCCCGGTGTGCAGGTTGATCAGGCCGTGGCGGATGGCGGGGATCAGCTCCAGCACCGGCGCCCGCAGCAGCTGGGTGCCGTTCACCAGGACGATGTCCGGGGCGACCTGGCGCAGGAACTCGGCGGTGCGCTGCTCGTTGATGGCCGAGGTGACCAGCACCGGCACCCCGGCCGGCAGCTCGGGCGGGGCGCCGTCCCGGTGGAACAGCTGCCGCTGCAGGGCGGCGC
>NZ_JAYGHZ010000465.1:0-1209 GCF_034931285.1 Synechococcus sp. BA-120 BA3 | reverse complement strand
CTGCAGGCCCAGGCCGGCCGCCCCCGGCCCCAGGGCGCTGCCGCGGGCCACCACGGCCCGGGCGAACCCCAGCCGTGCCGCCTCCTGCAGGCGCAACTCCAGCTGACCCACGGGCCGCAGCTGTCCCCCCAGGCCCAGTTCCCCCAGCAGCACCGTGCCCGCCGGCAGGGTCAGGTCGCGGTAGCTGGCCACCACGGCGGCCGCCACCCCCAGGTCCGCCGCCGGCTCTTCCACCTCCAGGCCGCCGGCCACCGCCAGGTAGCAGTCGAAGCGGGACAGGGGCAGGCCCATGTGCTTCTCCAGCACCGCCAGGATCTGGTGCAGGCGGTTGGTGCCGATGCCGGTGGCGGTGCGCCGCGGGCTGGCGTAGCTGGTGGGGCTGACCAGGGCCTGGATCTCCACCAGCAGCGGGCGGGTGCCCTCGCAGGCCACGATCGTGGCGGTGCCGGGGCTGGGGCCGTCTCCGGCCAGGAACAGCTCGCTGGGGTTGCTCACCTCCACCAGCCCCGCCCCCCGCATCTCGAACACCCCCAGCTCGTGGGTGGCGCCGAAGCGGTTCTTGGCGGCCCGCAGCAGCCGGTGGCTGGCGAAGCGGTCCCCCTCGAAGGTGAGCACCGCATCCACCAGGTGCTCCAGCACCTTGGGGCCCGCCAGCATCCCCTCCTTGGTGACGTGCCCCACCAGCACCAGGGCGGTGTGCTGGCGCTTGGCGATGCGCTGCAGGGCGGCGGCACATTCCCGCACCTGGGACACCGACCCGGGGGCACTGCCCAGCTCGGCGTCGTGCAGGGCCTGGATGCTGTCGATGATCGCCACCTCGGGCCGCAGGGTCTCCAGCTCCTGCAGCACCAGCTCCAGGTCGGTCTCCGCCAGCAGGCGCAGCCCCTCGCTCTCCCCATCCCCCGCCGTCACACCGGAGCCGTCCTCGGCCAGGCGCCGCCAGCGCAGCTTCACCTGCTGGGCCGACTCCTCGGCGCTCACGTACAGCACCACCGCCCGGGCGGCCATGGCGCGGGCGCTCTGCAGCAGCAGGGTGCTCTTGCCGATGCCCGGGTCACCCCCCAGCAGCACCAGGGAACCGGGCACCAGGCCGCCCCCCAGCACCCGGTCCAGTTCGCCGTACCCGCTGGCCAGGCGTTGCAGGGGGCGATCCCCCACCGCCTGGATCGGTTCGGAGCGGCGCGGACGGCCCGGCGACCCGGCCCCGTC
>NZ_JAYGHZ010000464.1:0-1217 GCF_034931285.1 Synechococcus sp. BA-120 BA3 | reverse complement strand
GACGACTGGTGCCGGGCCGTGCTCCAGCTCGATGGCGACGACGACGCCTGGCGCGCCATGGCTGCCGCCGCCTTCGCCTATGCCCGCGCCACCTGGAGCCATGACAACGGCCTGGCCCTGATGGCCGACGCCCTCGACCGCCTGCAGCTGCCCCACCGGAGGTCCGCCCCATGACCACCCCCCGCGACACCCTGCCCGAACCCCTCGCCGGCCTGCCGGAGCCGGCGGTGGTGGAACTGCCCCCCGGCCGCCCCTGGCTGGCCCTCTCCGAGCTCAACCGCCTCATCCGCCAGCAGGGCCAGGCCCATCCCCTGGCCCGCGCCTGGGTGCTCGACCAGCTCGTGCATGCCATCCCCCTGCCCGTGGAGGAGGAGAAGGCCCTGATGGCCGCCTTCCTGGAGCGTCGCGGCATCAGCGACGACGAGCACGTGCCCGGCTGGCTGCAGGAGCGCGGCCTGGTCTTGGACGACCTGCGCATCCTCGCCACCCAGAAGCGGCGCCTGCAGCGCCTGGTGCGCTGCCGCTGGGACGACGAGGTGGAGGTGCGCTTCCTGCAGCGCAAACCCGAGCTCGACCAGGTGGTCTATTCCCTGCTGCGCGTCGACAGCGAGGACCTCGCCGCCGAGCTCCATCACCAGATCGCCGAGGGGGAGGCCGATTTCGATGCCCTCGCGCCACTCCATTCCCAGGGCCCCGAGCGCCACTGCCGCGGCCAGATCGGCCCCCTGCCCCTGGCCGCCGGCCACGACAGCCTGGTCAGCCGCCTGCGCCGGGGCCGCCCCGGCCAGCTGTTCGAACCCTTCCAGGCGGGCGAGAGCTGGGTGGTGCTGAGGCTCGAACAGTTCCTGCCGGCCGAGTTGAACGAGCCGACCAGGGAGCGCATGATGGGCGAACTCTTCGAGGAATGGCTCGAGCAGCGGGTGCGGCTCCTCCTCGAAGGCCAGCCGCTGCCGCCCCTCGACGCGATGCTCGCCCTGCTGCAGGAGGACGACACCCCATGACCTCCTCCCCCGGAGCCATCAGCGGCCTGCTCAACGACTTCGCGCCCTTCGACCGGCTCCCCCCCGCCCGTCGCGACGCGATCGACCCCCTGCTGGAGCCCCTGCGCTTCCGCATCGGCCAGACCGTCCTGCGCCCCGACGTGCTGCCCGAGGGGGTGCTGCTGCTCTGCAGCGGCCAGCTGCGCAGCCTCGGCCCCAGCCCCAGCGGCCGGGGCC
>NZ_JAYGHZ010000463.1:0-1221 GCF_034931285.1 Synechococcus sp. BA-120 BA3 | reverse complement strand
GCGCCTACGCGCTGCCCACCGACTGGCAGCCGGCCCCGGGGCGCGGCCTGGAAGCCAACCAGGGGCCGGAGTCCCTGGCCCTGCTGCGGCGCCCGGGGCAGCCGGATGTGCTGCTGATGGCCGCGGAATCTCCCCTGAAGCAGGACCCCCCCGCCCAGGTGCGGCTGCTGGGTTGGTCGCTGCAGCCCACCGGGCCGAAGCCCCGGCCCCTGGCCCGGCTGGCCATCCCCGCCGGCGAGGGCTGGGGACTGACCGATCTGCTGGTGGTCGACCCCTCAGGCCCGGCGCCCAGCCTGCTGGCCCTGCTGCGGCGCTTCCAGGCCCCCGCCCGCTGGCAGGTGCTCCTGGCCCACTACCCGCTGCCAGACGAAGGGGCCGATCCCGAGGCGGTGCTGGAGCCCATCCACCGGTGGGATCTGATCGCGGCCGGCCTGCCGGCCGACAACTGGGAGGCCATGACCCCGGGGCCGATCCAGGCCGATGGCCGTCCCAGCCTGCTGCTGGCCTCGGACGACAACTTCAGCGCCCTGCAGGACAACCACCTGGCCCTGCTCGCACCGCGCCGCAGCGAGCCCTGCCCTCCACTCCAATGAACCGTCGCGACCTGCTCTCCCTGCTCGGCATCGGGGCCTGCTCCTTCGCCGCTGCCGCCCTACCAACGCCCGCCCCGGGGAGGGCGGCTTCCCCGAAGGCCGGAGTGACCCCGTCGGCGTCCCCGTTCCCGACCGTGCCCACCCCCCTGCCGGTGCCCAGCGACGGGCTCGATGCGGCGGAGCAGCGCCGCCGTTACGCCCGCATCGAACTGGAGGACCGGCTGGTGCTGCCGGACGGCTTCCGGGCCGATCTGCTGGCGGTCTGGGGGGATCCGCTGGCCGACGGCCGCTTCGGCTACAACAATGACCACCTCTCCTTCCTGTCGCTGGCCCCGGATCGGGCCCTGCTGACGGTGAACTTCGAGTACATCAGCGCCCGGGCCTGGCGGCAGGGCTACGCCGAAGCGGTGGGCGGCCAGCTGCCGTTCGACGCCGTCATCGAGGCCCTGGCCGCCCGGGGCGGCCGGGTGGATGCCACCGGCCTGGCGGCGGACGACCCCTTGCTGGAGCCCATCCGCCAGCTGGCGGAGGCGGCCATGGCGGATCTGGGTGTGGGGGTGATCGAACTGGAGCAGCCGCCGGGTGGTCCCTGGCGGCGCCGGGCCGGCCGCTTCGATCGCCGCATCAC
>NZ_JAYGHZ010000462.1:0-1250 GCF_034931285.1 Synechococcus sp. BA-120 BA3 | reverse complement strand
GGTCCAGGGCGCCCGGGCCGCGGCACGCCCGCTCCCCTCCGCTCCCGGGCTGCCCCGCAGCCAGTCGAGGCGCCGCATCAGATCGCTGCCGGCCTCGCGTCGATCGAGGGGATCACGTTCGCTGAGCAGCACGGCCACGGCCGTGGCCAGCGACTCCCAGCCCCTGTCCCTGGCCCGCAGCAGCATGTGGGCCAGGCGCGGATGCAGGCCCAGCCGGGCCATGGCCCGCCCGTGCCCGGTGATGCGTCCCTGGCCATCGACGGCCCCGAGCTGCAGCAGCAGGCCGCGGGCCTCCTCCAGGGGGCGGCGGGGGGGCGCGGTGAGCCAGGGCAGGCTCTCGTCCTCCGCGGCGCCCCATTCCGCCAGCTGCAGGGCGACCGGCAGTGGATCCACCTCGAGCAGTTCCGGGGGATCGAAGGCGGGTCGCCGCTGCTGCTCCGCCGGGGACCAGAGCCGCAGGCATCGCCCTGGCCCCAGCCGGCCGGCCCGGCCGCTTCGTTGCTCGGCGCTGGCCTGGCTGGCGGGCTGGGTGACCAGCCCGTCCATGCCGGTGGCCGGGTCGAAGCGGCTGCGCCGGCTGAGGCCGCTGTCGATCACCAGGGTCACCGCCGCGATCGTGAGTGAGCTCTCCGCCACCGACGTGGCCAGCACCACCTTGCCCGCTGCTCCCTGGGGAGCCGCGATGGCCTGCCCCTGGGCCGCCAGCGGCAGCTGGCCGTGCAGGAGGGCCACCTCCAGCTCCTGGCCCCACGGGGTGGCCGCGATGGCCCGCCGTGCCGTTTCCAGCTCCCCCACCCCCGGCAGGAACACCAGCGCCGTGCCCCGCGGCTCAGATTCAACCAGCCAGTGGCCTTCGAGGGCCCGCTGCACCTGGCGCTCCAGCCGCTCGTCCGGTCGCGGCGGCTGGTAGGCCACCGCCACCGGATGGCTGCGGCCCTCGCAGCTGATCACGGCGGCCCCATCCAGCTCCTCGGCCAGGGGCGCCAGATCGAGGGTGGCGGACATCACCAGCAGCCGCAGTTCGGGCCGCAGCAGACTGCGGGCCTGACGCACCAGGGCCAGGGCCAGATCGGCTTCGGCCTGGCGCTCATGGAATTCGTCGAAGATCACGCAGGCCACCCCGTCCAGGGCGGGATCGGCCTGGAGCCGGCGCAGGAACAGCCCCGCCGTGACCACCTCCAGCCGGGTGGCCGCCGAGGTGCGCGATTCGAGCCGCACGCTGTAGCCGACGCGCCCGCCGACCGGTTCGC
>NZ_JAYGHZ010000461.1:0-1314 GCF_034931285.1 Synechococcus sp. BA-120 BA3 | reverse complement strand
CGGCTGGCCGGGTGTCAGCACACTCGCCGCCGGTGCTGTCGGACCGGCGGGCCAGCTGGAGGGCGCAAAGGCCGGCTGGGCGGGCAGGCCGCGCGACGCTGGCCTGGCTTCCTGGCCGGCCTCCTCCGCGTCCGTGGACTTGTCCGTCGCCGTCATCGCATAGCACCCATTGGGCGGACTGTAGGCCCAGTGATCGGCGAAGAACAAGCCGGATCAGGCCGTCGCCGCCTCGGTGGGGGCCACCTCGACCGAAGCGCCGGGGACGCTGCGGGGCGGGGGCATGGGACCGTCCTGGATCACGGTCAGGTAGCGGATCACGTCCTCGGAGAGACGCATGGCCCGCTCGAGCAGGGCCACCTGCTGGCCGTCGCCGCTGTGGTTGAGCTGCACGTAGATGCCCTCCCGATGCTTGGCGATCGGGTAGGCCAGGCGGCGCTTGCCGCGCATCTGGGTGTCGAGCACTTCGGCGCCGGCTTCGACGACGATGTCGCGGTACTTGGCGACGTGGGTCTCGACTTCCTCCTCCGGAATGTCCGGCCGGAGGATGTACATCGTTTCGTAGTAAGGCTGCGTCATGGTCGCCTGTGGAGGGGCTGAAGGGCACCGGGGCCCGTCAGCGACGGATCCAAGACCCTATCGCAGCGCCGTGGCCCCCTTGCCGGAGGCGCTGATCAGAAGAGCTGCATCCGCACCGCCTCGGAGACGGTGGGGATGTCGGCCTCCTTGCCCCGCAGGCTCTGGACCACCGAGAACAGCACCAGCAGCACCGTGCCCAGGAAGATCGTGTTGGAAAGGGTGCGGATGGCGAATCCGGCCCCCAGCGGCGCCAGCACCGTGTCGAAGGCCAGGCTGAGCAGCACCAGCACGATGTCGATGAGGATCGCCTGCAGCACGTTGAAGCGGATCGGGTAGGGCACCCGGGGGTTGCGCACCACCAGCAGGAACAGCAGCAGGAACAGCACCAGGCCGCCGAAGGGGATGGCCTGCTCCAGGACCACCAGGGGCAGGGCCGGCAGCGCCAGCCACCCCAGCAGCGGGAACATGTCGAACAGGGCCTGGCCGAAGCGCAGGGCGTCGCTCAGGGGCAGCAGGTAGGCCATGGCTCCCAGCAGCCGCTGCCAGATCGGAGGACCTTCCATGGGGGCGCTGGCTCAGGTGCGGACGGTCCCCGCAGGCTAGGGGGCCCCCAGCCGGGCCACCGGTTCAGGCGGGATGCTGTCCAGCGCTGTGGCCAGATGAATCACCTGGACAGGCGTCTGCAGCCCGGGATGAAAGAACACCAGATCATCGGCGGAAGCGGCACTGATACTGATG
>NZ_JAYGHZ010000460.1:0-1332 GCF_034931285.1 Synechococcus sp. BA-120 BA3 | reverse complement strand
CTGGAGGGCTCCGCCCGGCGCGACCGCGACGGCGCGCGCCTGCCTCCCCTGCCACCCCGCCCCGGCCAGCGGGGTCGGTTCTTCCCCGCCCGGGGGGCCTACCTCTGGAGCCGCAACTGCAACTGGTGGACCGTGCGGCGGCTGGGGGAGGCCGGACTCGCCAGCGACCCGACCGGGGTGGTGGTCGCGCCCCAGGTGCCAGGGCGCCTGCGGGGCTTCCGACCCGTCGCCACCCGGGACAAAAGTTCATCTCCGAGTGTGTCTGTGGCTCTCCACACCCGCCGGATGTTCGGCCTTTCCCGGTGATCTCACCCGGCCTAGACCGGAGACATCGTGGGATCCCGAAGTTGGTACATGTCGCACCCCTGCTGGCCGCCACCTGTCTGGCGGGTTTCGCCCTGCTGCAGTTGCTGTTCAGCCTCACGTCCTGGTGAGGGACGCGGGGGTCACAACAGCCAGCCCGGCCGCAGCAACAGGGTTGCCCCCAGCGCCAGCATCACGCCACCGCTGATCGCCTTCAGCCAGCGGCCACCGGCCTCGGTGAGCTTGTTGCTGCTCAGGGCCAGCACGGCGGCACCCACCATCAGGCTGTCGTCGGCGATGTAGCCCAGGATGTACAGCCCCAGATAGGCGTAGTGGGCCGGGGCGGAAAGGTTCTGCTGGCTGAGCACCGCCGTGTAGATCGCCGGCAGGCCGGCGGTGCAGAGCAGTTCCACGGCATTCACCACCACGGCGAGCACCGCCACGGCCGCCATCGCCGGCAACAGGGAGCGGGTCTGGACCACGTTCCGCATCCGGGCATACAGGCCGGGCTTGGCCTCGGACGGGATCGAGAGGGTGAAGCCGCTGCCCTGACGCTGGCTGTCCAGCACGTTCACCACCCCCACCGTGAGGGCCAGGCCGCCCAGCACCAGCCGCAGGGCGCTGGACCATCCCAGCAGCAGGAAGACGTTGAGCCAGGCGGCCATGAAGGCGAAGTAGATCGCGCCGCTCACCAGCACGAAGGTGCCGGCCACCAGGGCCATGCGGCGGCGGTTGCGCCAGTGCACCAGGAGCGACAGCAGGAACAGCAGCACCCACATCGCGCAGGGATTGAAGCCGTCAAGCAGCCCCATCGCCAGGGTGAACAGGGGCAGCCCGATCCTGCTGACACGGAGACGGCCCAGGGGACCGAGGTCGAGCTCTCCGGCGCCCGCCCCGTCCGTGGCGGCCCGCCGGGCCTGGGGAGCCTCCAGCAGGGCGAGCAGCTCCTGGCCGCGGCCTGCGGGGCCGTCGAAGCCCACCAGCACCCTGCCGCCGTAGGCGAAGGTGGGCACCCCCGGGGACCCTGCC
>NZ_JAYGHZ010000459.1:0-1351 GCF_034931285.1 Synechococcus sp. BA-120 BA3 | reverse complement strand
GGCCTCGGCCGCCTGCCCCGCCTCGGCCGTGTGCAGCGTCACGCCGGCGGCGGTCGCCGCCCGGCGCAGGGTCTCGACCACGGAGGAAGAACGGTTGGAGCGGGGGAACAGCCGGCCATCGGGCTCCTCCACCAGCTGCAGGCCATGGGCCTCGAACCAGGCCACCGTGTCGCCGGGGGCGAAGCGTGAGAAGGGGCCCCGCAGGGCCTTGCCGCCGCGCGGGTAGTGATCCACCAGCAGCCGCGGATCCCAGCAGGCGTGGGTGACGTTGCAGCGGCCGCCGCCGCTGATCAGCACCTTGTGCAGCGGCTCGGGGGTGGACTCCAGCAGCAGCACCCCCCCGGACAGGTCGTCGGCGGCCGCTTCCGCCGCCGCGATGGCTGCCATGAAGCCCGCCGGGCCCCCTCCCACCACCACCACGGAGGCACGGCTGGGCAGCATGGGGCAATGGTGCACAACTACCGCTTCAGTGTGGCGCCCATGCTGGACTGCACCGATCGGCACTTCCGGGTGCTGATGCGGCAGGTCAGCCGGCACTGCCTGCTCTACTCCGAGATGGTGGTGGCCCGGGCGCTGCACCACATCGCCCGCGATGGCTCCCCCTCCCGGATGGGGGAGCGGCAGCAGCGGCTGGAGCGCCTGCTGGGGTTTGACCCGGAGGAACACCCCCTGGCCCTGCAGCTCGGCGGCGACGACCCGGAGCTGCTGGCGGAGGCCGCCCGGATGGGGGCCGACTGGGGCTATGACGAGATCAACCTCAACATCGGCTGCCCGAGCGAAAAGGTGCAGCAGGGCCGCTTCGGGGCCTGCCTGATGGCGGAGCCGGAGCGGGTGGCCCGCTGCGTGGCGGCGATGGCGGCGGCCACGCCGCTGCCGGTGACGGTGAAGCACCGCATCGGCATCGACGATCGGGACTCCTACGAGGAGCTGCTGGCCTTCGTCGACAGCCTGGCGGCGGCCGGCGCCGCCCGCTTCGCCGTGCACGCCCGCAAGGCCTGGCTGAACGGCCTCGATCCGAAACAGAACCGCACCGTGCCGCCCCTGCGCTGGGACCTGGTGCACCGCCTCAAGCGGGAGAGGCCGCGGCTGACGATCGAACTGAACGGCGGCCTGGAGGACCTGGGCCCCTGCCAGGAGCAGCTGGCCCTGGTGGACGGCGTGATGGTGGGCCGGGCCGCCTACGCCCACCCGCTGCGCTGGGCGGGGGTGGACGGCCGGATCTTCGGCGACGCCGGCGGCGGGGAGCCGCGGGCCTCGACGGTGGTGCGGGGGGTGCTGCCCCACGCCGAACGCTGGTGCACCTCGGGAGGCCGGCTGTGGCCGATCGCCCGCCACCTGGTGCAGGTGGTGG
>NZ_JAYGHZ010000458.1:0-1358 GCF_034931285.1 Synechococcus sp. BA-120 BA3 | reverse complement strand
CCGTGGGCCTGGCCCTGCTGCTGGGCCTGGTGGGCGAACCCCAGCTGCTCCAGGCCGATCTGCTGGCCGAACGGCGCCTGCACCAGCCCCTGGCGGCGGTGGGGCTGCTGGAGCGCTCCAGCGGCCTGGTGGGCGCCCCGCCCCCGTCGGCCCTGGAGGTCGCCGCCGACACCGCCTCGGTCCGGCCGCCCCTGGCCGAGCTGATGAAGCACGCCAGCCAGGAGTTCCTCTATCTCTCGCTGCTGCTGGTGATGGGCAGCGTCATCGCCGCCCTCGTTCAATCCTTCGTTCCCCGCAGCTGGCTGCTGGCGGTGGGCGGCGCCCCCACCCTCTCGATCCTGGCCCTGATGCTGCTGGCCCTGGTGGTGTCGGTGTGCTCGAGCGTGGATGCGTTCCTGGCCCTCAGCTTCGCCGCCCAGGTCACCCCCGGGGCCCTGCTCGCCTTCCTGCTCCTGGGCCCGGTGATCGACCTCAAGCTGGTCAGCCTGCTCGGGCTGCTGTTCCGCCCCCGCGGCCTGGTGCTCACCACCGCCGGGGCCGCCCTGATGGTGCTGCTGATCGGCCAGGGGGTGAACCTGTGGCGCCTGTGACTCCCGTGATCCCCCCTCCCCTGCAGCGGGCCGCCCTCTGGCGCGCCGCCAGCCTCGGCCTCTGGGCCCTGGTGCTGCTTTACAGCAGCGTCGACGGCCGCCTCGATCTGCTGCTGCGGGCCGTGTTCCACCCCCTGGTGGCCCTGGCCGGCCTGCTGCTGCTGCTCGTCGCCCTGCTGCAGCTGCGCCTGGCCTTCGGCGCCGGCCGGCAGGAGCGGGGCGACCGGCGCCAGGCCCGCACCCTGCTGCTCACCACCGCCATCGCCCTGCTGGTGCTGCTGCTGCCGCCGGCCCCCTCCTTCGCCGATCTGGCCGGCCAGCGCCCCCGCGACGAGACCGCCGAAAGCGAACTCAGCTTCGTGCTGCCGCCCGCCCAGCGCAGCCTCACCGACTGGGTACGGCTGCTGCGCAGCCAGCCCGATCCCAAACTGTTCGCCGGCGATCCGGTGCGCATCAGCGGCTTCGTGCTGCCCATGGAGGGCGAACCGCCCCAGCTGGCCCGGCTGCTGGTGCGCTGCTGCCTGGCCGATGCCTCCCCGGTGGGGCTGCCCGTCGCCTGGCCCGCCGGCCAGGCCCCCTTCCCCGCCGACCAGTGGCTGGCCATCGACGGGGTGATGGGTCTCAAGCCGGCCCCCGGCGGCGGCGAGCGGCTGGAGGTGGTTCCCAGCCGCATCCGGCCGATCCCCCGGCCCGCCCGGCCCCTGGAACCATGACCCCTCGCTTCCGCCTCCCCTGGGCCGGCCCCCTGCCGCTCACCCTGGCCCTGGC
>NZ_JAYGHZ010000457.1:0-1381 GCF_034931285.1 Synechococcus sp. BA-120 BA3 | reverse complement strand
GGGCCCGCCACCGCCACGCCTGCCCCCGCCAGCGAGTCGGCGCCCGCCGCCGCCCAGCAGCCCGTGGCTCCACCGGCCATCCCCGCCACCAAGCTCTGAGGAGGGGCCCCGAAGCCCCGCTTGCTAGGGTGCAACGCTGCGAACGTCTCTGCAGTACTTCATGACCCAGGTCACCGTCGGCGAAAACGAAGGCATCGAATCGGCCCTGCGCCGCTTCAAGCGCCAGGTGTCCAAGGCGGGCATCTTTGCCGATCTGAAGCGGCTGCGCCACCACGAAACCCCCACCGAGAAGTACAAGCGCAAGGCTCAGCAGCGCCGCCGTCGCCGCTGAGCCTGGCCTCGGGAAGGCCGATTCAGGTGCTTGTACCTGTTGCCCTTGCTTCCGCCCGCCTTCAGGCTGGAGGGGCCATCGCAGCAGGGTCCATGGGCCATCCGGTCGCCTCCACCGCAGACCAGCCAAGGTCTGCCTCCATGCTTGAGCGGCTCAGCCACTGGTTGGCGGAGACCATCAACCATGCCTGGGGAAATCCCGGTGAGGAAGCCCAGCACCGGCCGCCTCTGATCGGCGTGCAGCCCTACAGCGACAGCCCGCCGCGGCGCCGGCGCCGCTGATCCCGCCATCGCCTCAGTCGATCCGGCCCCTCAGTCAATCCGGTCAAAGGAGCGGTAGCTGAGGGCCTCGGCGATGGCGCCGCTGGCCACGCGCTCCTCGCCGGCCAGATCGGCGATGGTGCGGGCCACCCGCAACACCCGCTCCGCCCCCCTGGCGGAGAGGCGCCGCTGGCTGATGGCGCGCTCCCACAGCGCCAGGGCCTCCGGCGCCGGATCCACCACCGCCGCCAGGGAGGGTCCATCCAGCTGGCCGTTGGCCGCCCCCTGCGGGTTGCGCTCGCCCATCCGCCGGCGCGCCACCGCCACCCGTTGGGCCACCACCGCACTTGTCTCTCCGGGGGACCGCGGCCCATCGGGCTGTCCGCGGTAGGCCCCGCCCAGGTCCCGGGCCTCCGGGCGGCGCATCACCACCTGCAGGTCGATCCGGTCGAGCAGGGGCCCGGAGAGGCGCCCCCAGTGACGGCGCCGCTGGGCCTCACCGCAGCGGCAGCTCTGGCTGGGGTCGCCGTACCAGCCGCAGGGACAGGGGTTGGTGGCGGCCACCAGCAGCACCCGACAGGGGAAGCGGCAGCGCTGCCGGGCGCGGCTGATCCACAGCTCCCCCTCCTCCAGGGGCTGGCGCAGCTGGTCGAGCACCTCGCGGCGGAACTCCGCCAACTCATCGAGGAACAGCACCCCGTGGTGGGCCAGGCTCAGTTCCCCCGGCCGGGGCACGGCGCCGCCACCGGTCAGGGCGGCGGCGGAACAGCCGTGGTGCGGGCTGCGGAAG
>NZ_JAYGHZ010000456.1:0-1396 GCF_034931285.1 Synechococcus sp. BA-120 BA3 | reverse complement strand
CGCCCAGCCAGCCCCGGGCAGGGGTCGCCCTGCGGGACTACACCCCCTGGAAGGTGGGCGGGCCGGCCGCCTGGTTCGCCGAGCCCGCCGACCAGGCGGAACTGGTCGCCCACGCCGCCTGGGCGGCGGCCTCGGGGCTCCCCTTCCGCTGCATCGGCGCCGGCTCCAATCTGCTGATCGCCGACGGCGGCCTCGATGGCCTCACCCTCTGCAACCGGCGGCTGCAGGGCAGCCGCCTGGACCCAGGCGAGGGCTGGGTGGAGGCCGAGGCGGGCGAACCGATCCCCACCCTGGCCCGCAAGGCGGCCCGCAGCGGCCTGCGGGGGCTGGAGTGGGCCGTCGGCATTCCCGGCACCGTGGGAGGCGCGGTGGTGATGAACGCCGGCGCCCAGGGGGGCTGCACGGCCGAATGGCTCGTGTCGGTGCGGGTGCTGGATCCGCGCCGGCCCGACGTCCCCTTCGAGCTGGCCGCCGGCGATCTGGCCTTCGCCTACCGCCACAGCCGCCTGCAGGAGGAGCCGCTGCTGGTGCTCTCGGCCCGCTTCCGGCTGGAGCCAGGCCACGACCCGGCACTGCTCACCGCCCGCACCAGCGCCAACCTGCAGAGCCGCACCAGCACCCAGCCGTACCAACAACCCAGCTGCGGCAGCGTGTTCCGCAATCCCGAACCGCTCAAGGCCGGCCAGCTGATCGAATCCCTCGGCCTCAAGGGACTCGCCATCGGCGAGGCCCAGGTGTCGCCGATCCACGCCAATTTCATCGTCAACACCGGGGCCGCCACCGCCACCGACATCGACGCCCTGATCCGACTGGTGCAGCAACGGGTGCTGGAGGGCCGCGGCGTGCGGCTGCACCCGGAGGTCCAGCGGCTGGGGTTCTAGCCTGCCCCCAGACGACGACCCCCCTGGCATGGCCGGCTTCGGACTTCCCAATTTCGGACAGCTGACCGAGGCCTTCCGCAAGGCCCAGCAGATTCAGCAGGACGCCCAGAAGCTCCAGGAAGAGCTTGATGCGATGGAACTGCAGGGCAGCGACCCCGAGGGCCGCGCCAGCGTCTGGCTCTCCGGCAACCAGCAGCCCCTGCGGGTCGAGCTGAGCCCCGAGCTGCTCTCCGAACCCGTCGAGACGGTCGAGGCGGCCGTGCTGGCCGCCCTCTGCAAGGCCTACGAGGTCTCCACCGGCACCATGCGCGAGCGCATGGAAACCCTCACCGGGGGCCTGGATCTGAATCTTCCGGGTCTGGGGAACTGAGGTCCCCCTCCAGCGCCGGCAGGTCCTGCTCCAGCCCCTGACGCCGGGTGCTGCGGGAGGAGCGGCGCAGCTGGGGATCAAGCAGCGGTTCGAGCCGGTCGCCCCGCTGGCGCAGGCCCCGCCCACCCTGGCGCCCCTGGCCGCC
>NZ_JAYGHZ010000455.1:0-1409 GCF_034931285.1 Synechococcus sp. BA-120 BA3 | reverse complement strand
GGAGGAGGAACGGGCCGAAGCGGCCGGCTGGCAGCCGGTGAGCCTGGGGCCGACGATCCTGCGCACGGCCACCGCGGCGGTGGCGGGCCTGGCGCTGCTGGCCGACTGGCGGGCGCTCAGGAGCGCATCATGCCGGCCGCCATCTCCTTGAACACGCCCAGATTGGCGCCCGGGGTGCGGCGCTTCATCGGGGTGGCGCCCCCGGCGGTGACGCACTCAGGAGCGAAGGTGGCCATCGATGGGGCCGGCCGCAGCGCCTCGGCGGCGGCCAGTTCGGCGGCGATCGCTTCAGCGGTGGTGAGACCCGAAACGGGCTGGGGGGTGGCCTCCGCAGCCGCCGGTGCGGTGGCGGACACCGCAGGCTTGGCCTCGGCCGCCTCAGGAGCGGCCTTGGCGGCCGGCTTGGCTTCAGCCCTGGGGGGCGCCACCACGGCCGGGGGCTGGTTGCCTTCGCCGCCACCCAGATCAAGGAAGAACTTGGGTCGTTTGAAGACCATTCGGTGCACCGCCGGATGCAGCGATTATCCGCCGAAGCCGGCGCCCCGCAGCGCCTGGCTTAGATCTGTGCAACACAACCGGGCCTCCGCCATGCTGCCGCTGCCGCCCCAGGACCTCCTCCACTGGCTGGCGGCCCTGGCGATCAACGGGCTGCTGATCGGCCTGGCCCAGCGCCTGCCCCTGCTCACGCCAGCGGGCTGGGTCCATGCCGGGGTGCTCGGCACCCTGCTCTGGGGAAGCCTGGGCTGGCGCGGCTGGCTGGCGGTGGTGGTCTATCTCGCCCTGGGCAGCGGGGTGACGAAGCTGGGGTTCCGCCGCAAGCGGGAGCTGGGGCTGGCCGAGGGCCGGGGGGGGCGAAGGGGGCCGGAGAACGTCTGGGGCTCGGCGCTGGTGGGAACGGTGCTGGCCCTGCTGGCCTGCCGGGCACCGGCGGCGGTGGTGCCCCTGCTGCTGGCGGGCTTCGCCGCCAGCTTCGCCGCCAAGCTCGCCGACACCTTCGGCAGCGAGATCGGCAAGCGCTGGGGCCGGCACACCGTGCTGATCACCAGCCTGCGGCCGGTGCCCCCCGGCACCGAGGGGGCCATCAGCCTCGAGGGCACCGCCGCCAGCCTCCTGGGCAGCGTCCTGATGACCCTGGCCATGGGGGCCCTGGGGGTGATCCGCGGCTGGCCGCTGGCGGCCCTGGTGGGCGGCGTCGGGCTGGTGGCCACCCTGGCCGAGAGCGTGGTGGGCGCCAGCCTGCAGCGTCACTGGCGCTGGCTGAGCAACGAGGTGGTCAACGGGCTCCAGACCCTGCTGGCGGCCCTGCTGGCGATGGCGCTGGTGCCGTGGCTGCCTGTGGCGGTGGGCTGAGCAGCTCCTGGCGCCAGGCGTGGGCGGCGCGCCGGAGGCGGTCGAGGGCGGCGTCGTGG
>NZ_JAYGHZ010000454.1:0-1517 GCF_034931285.1 Synechococcus sp. BA-120 BA3 | reverse complement strand
GCCTCCCGGCAGGCCGGGTGGTCGTCCGCCAGGGCGCCGGCACCGGCGCCGGCCAGCCAGCCCGTCACCGTCGCCGGGGCGATGAAGTACCCGTCGGCCAGGGCCTGCATCAGGGCACTGGCCCCGAGCCGGTTGGCGCCGTGCTCGGAGAAGTTGGCCTCGCCGAGCACGAACAGGCCGCCCACCGTGCTCATCAGGTGATAGTCGACCCACAGCCCACCCATCGTGTAGTGGGGGGCGGGATAGATCCGCATCGGCGTGGTCCTGGGGTCGTCGCCGGTGATGCGCTCGTACATCTCCAGCAGGTTCCCGTAGCGGGCGTCGATTGCCTCGGTGCCGTCCCGGGCGATGGCCCCGGCCAGGTCGAGGTAGACGGAACGGCCGCCGGGCCCCACGCCCCGGCCCTCCAGGCAGAGCTCGCGGGCGCGGCGTGAGGCCAGATCCCGGGGCACCAGATTGCCGTAGCTGGGGTACTGGCGCTCGAGGAAGTAGTCGCGCTCCGCATCCGGAATCGCCGCCGGCGGCCGGTCGTCGCCGGGGCGCAGCGGCAGCCAGATCCGGCCGTCGTTGCGAAGGCTCTCGCTCATCAGGGTGAGCTTGCTCTGGTGGGCGTCGCCGCTGGGGATGCAGGTGGGGTGGATCTGGGTGAAGCAGGGGTTGGCGAACCAGGCTCCCCGTCGGTGGGCCTGCCAGATCGCCGTGGCGTTCGACTTCAGGGCATTGGTGGACAGGTAGAAGACGTTCGAATAGCCGCCGGTCGCCAGCAGCACCGCATCGGCGCTGAGCACCTCGAGCGCGCCGGTGAGCTGGTGGCGGCAGACCACCCCCCTGGCCCTGCCGTCCTGGACGATCAGGTCGAGCATGTCGCGGCGGCAGAGCAGCTCCACCCGCCCGGCGGCGACCTGGCGCAGCATCGCCTGGTAGGCGCCGTAGAGCAGCTGCTGGCCCGTCTGGCCCCGGGCATAGAAGGTGCGGCTCACCAGGGCGCCGCCGAAGCTGCGGTTGGCGAGGGTGCCGCCGTACTCCCGGGCGAAGGGCACCCCCTGGGCCACGCACTGGTCGATGATCGCGCCGCTGATCTCGGCCAGCCGGTGGCAGCCGGCTTCCCGGGCGCGGAAATCGCCGCCCTTCACCGTGTCGCGGAACAGGCGCTCGACGCTGTCGCCGTCGTTGGCGTAGTTGCGGGCGGCGTTGATGCCCCCCTGGGCCGCCACGGAGTGGGCCCTCCGGGGGCTGTCGTGGTACGTGAGCACCTGCACGTGGTAACCCTGCTCGGCCAGGCTGGCGGCCGCCGAGGCCCCCGCCAGGCCACTGCCCA
The DNA here is from genome assembly GCF_034931285.1 of Synechococcus sp. BA-120 BA3. Lineage (NCBI taxonomy): Bacteria > Bacillati > Cyanobacteriota > Cyanophyceae > Synechococcales > Synechococcaceae > Synechococcus > Synechococcus sp. BA-120 BA3. Next base: position 199 of record NZ_JAYGHZ010000454.1, on the reverse strand, counting down.
CCACCAGGATCCGCAGCCGCTGCTTGCGGTTGGGGCTGATCAGCGGCAGGCTCTCCCGGCACCGCTGCCAGGCGGTGGCGACGGGACCGTCGGGCAGGCGCGGATCCAGCAGCATCGGCGCGCTCATCCGCCGGCCGGGAGCGGAACCGCGGGCCGCAGCACCAGGGCGATCGGGACCAGGGTGAAGCCGGCCCCCAGC
>NZ_JAYGHZ010000453.1:0-1528 GCF_034931285.1 Synechococcus sp. BA-120 BA3 | reverse complement strand
CCCTGGAGGCGGGGCTGTCGCTGGCCAGCGGTCTGCACAGCCGCCTGGGGGACGATCCGTCGCTGGCGGGCCTGGTGCGACCGGGCCGCTGGATCTGGGATCTGCGTCGCGAGCCCCCCGGACTGACGGTGGCCTCTGGCCGTGCCGCGGCGCTGCCGGGCCGCCGGCTGCTGGCGGTCGGCACGGACATGTCGGTGGGGAAGATGAGCGCCTGTCTGGAGCTGCTGGCCGCCGCCCGGCGCCGCGGCCGCGATGTCCGCTTCGTCGGCACCGGCCAGGCCGGCATCCTGATCAGCGGTGGGGGAGTGGCCCTCGATGCCGTGCGCATCGATTACGCGGCCGGGGCGGTGGAGGGGGCGGTGCTGGCCGCCGCCACCGGCGCCGGCCCGGACACCCTGGTGCTGGTCGAGGGGCAGGGCTCCCTCTGCCACCCGGGCTCCAGTGCCACCCTGCCGCTGATCCGCGGCAGCCAGCCCACCGATCTGCTGCTGGTGCACCGCGCCGGACAGCGCACGATCCAGCGGCTGGCGGACTGCCCCCTGCCCCCCCTGCCCCAGGTGGTCGCCGCCGTCGAGGCGCTGGCGGCCCTGGGCCGGCCGGCGGGATCCGCTCCGCCCCCCAAGGTGGCGGCCATCGCCCTGAACACCGCCCACCTCGACACGGCTTCGGCGGCGGCGGCGCTGGCGGCCACGGCCGGGGAGACGGGGTTGCCCTGTCTCGACCCGGTGCGGCAGGGGGGCGAGGCCCTGCTGGAGGTCCTGTTCAGCCAAGAAAGAAGCCCGACGCCGTAGCGCCGGGCCTGAAGGGCGAGCGAGGGGACTCGAACCCCCGAATGGTGGCGCCACAAGCCACTGCCTTAACCACTTGGCGACGCCCGCCGCGGTCTTTGCCAATGTATCAAGCGAGCCTGCCGGCCCCCCTCTTGCCACCGCCGACCACCGCCACCCGCACCGTTTCCGGTCTCCTGGGCCTCACCGCCGTCGCGGCGGGGCTGATCGGCCTTGCCGTCACCAATCCCGGACCGGCGGCCTTCGAGGAATTCGCCGCCGACAAACTCACCGAACTGGCCAGCGAGGAGCTGTGCCGCAACGATGGGCTGCCGCTGCTGGCCCGGTTGCTGATCCAGAACTGTCCGGAGCTGGTGCGATCCCAGCGCAAGGTGCTGGGTCGCCTGGCCCGGGAACATTCACGCCGCTACAACTTCGGCCTGCTGAGCATCTACGGCACCCGGCTGGGCGGCGAGAAGGTGCTGCCCAACTGGAGCATCCCCCGCTACGACGCTGTCACCCTGGCGATGGCCGGCCATTTCGTGCTCCTCAGCGCCGGCGAGAGCACCCCGGCGAGCCCGATGCCGTGAGCGGGCCGCCCCCGCCCGGTCGCCTGCCCCCTCCGCCCGGCCGCTTGCCACCCATGCGGATCCCCAGGCTCCTGCTGGACCCCTGTGCCCCCCTGCCGCCCGCGGACGACCAGGGGCTGGTGACGGTGCGGCTGGAGCATGGCGAGGGGCGGATCCGGGCCATCCATGGGC
>NZ_JAYGHZ010000452.1:0-1536 GCF_034931285.1 Synechococcus sp. BA-120 BA3 | reverse complement strand
ATCTCCAGCAGGTCGCCCGGCTGCACGGCCACCTGGTCGCAGCCGGCCAGCTCCTGCTGGCGGCCATCGGCCCGCTCCAGCCGGTTGCGCCCCACCGCCCCATCGCCGCCACCGGCCAGTCCGAAGGGGGACACCCGCCGGGAGCCGGAGAGGATCGATACGGTCATCGGCGCCAGGAAGCGCAGCCGCCGCACCACCCCGTCCCCGCCGCTCCAGCGGCCGCCGCCGCCGCTGCCGCGGCGGATGGCAAAGCGCTCCAGGCGCACCGGGAAGCGGTCCTCGAGGATCTCCGGATCGGTCAGGCGCGAGTTGGTCATGTGGCTCTGCACCGCGCTGGCTCCGGCGAAACCGCTGCCATCCGCCAGCACCCCGGCGCCGGTGCCGCCGCAGATGGTCTCGTAGTACTGGTGGTCGGCATCGCCGAAGCTGAGGTTGTTCATCGTGCCCTGGGCCGCCGCCATCACCCCCAGCGCCCCGAACAGGGCGTTGGTGACCGCCTGGGAGGTTTCCACATTGCCGGCCACCACCGCCGCCGGCGGCCGCGGGTGCAGCAGGCACCCCTCGGGCACCACCAGCTCGATCGGTGCGAAGCAGCCGGCGTTGAGCGGGATCGCTCGGCCCACCAGGCAGCGGAACACGTAGAGCACCGCCGCCTTGGTGATCGCCAGCGGGGCATTGAAGTTGCCCTCCAGCTGGGGGGAGGTGCCCCTGAAGTCGATCCGGGCCCGGCGGGCGGCCCGGTCGATGCGGATGGCCACGACGATGCGGCTGCCGTTGTCGAGCTCGACGCTGTGCTTGCCGCCGGTGAGGCCGGCGATCGCCTCGGCGACCGCCGCCTCGGCATTGGCCAGCACGTGGCCCAGGTAGGCGCTCACCTCATCGGTGCCATCGCGGGTCAGCACCCGCTGCAGTTCGCTCTCCCCCAGCCGGTTGGCGGCCACCTGGGCCTGGAGGTCGGCCAGCAGCTGCTCGGGGTTGCGCACCGGGTGGGGGCCGGCGGCCAGGCGCTGCCGCCAGCACTCCGCATCGAACCGGCCCTGGCGCAGCAACGGCACGTGGCGCAGCAGCAGCCCCTCCTCCTCGATGCGGCGGCTGAAGGGGGGCATGGAGCCCGGGGTGAGGCCGCCGACGTCGGCGTGGTGCCCGCGGCAGGCCACGAACAGCAGCGGCTTCGGCGGTGTTTCGCAGGAAGCGGCAGGGTCTGTGGCGTCAGGGGCGAACACCGGCGTGATCACGGTGATGTCGGGCAGGTGGGTGCCGCCATCGAAGGGGTCGTTGGCGGCGTAGGCATCGCCCGGCGCCAGGGGCGGCAGGGTGCCGGCGGCCACGGCGGCCAGCAGGCTGGCGACGCTGTCGCCCATCGAGCCGAGGTGCACGGGGATGTGGGGGGCGTTGGCCACCAGCCGCCCGGAGCCATCGAACAGGGCGCAGGAGAAATCGAGCCGCTCACGGATGTTCACCGAGCGGCTGCACTGCCGCAGCCGCTCGCCCATCTGCTCGGCGATGGCGGTGCCGTAGGCCCCGTTGGCCGGAGCC
>NZ_JAYGHZ010000451.1:0-1557 GCF_034931285.1 Synechococcus sp. BA-120 BA3 | reverse complement strand
CATCTTTGGAGGTTCGACCCCGAAAGGAAACGTGGTTTGGGTTCCCACAGCGCTCCCTGCCCTGGCGACAACACTGCTAGATCCTCTACTGGTGTTGATCCCGATTAGGAAATTGTTCACTTTTTTGCGTGGAACCTGCCAGGCCTCCCTTCTTCATCAGAAGCCGCAAGCCAATGCCAGATGCCTCTCCATCACGTCGCCGACGTGCGCGCCTCAAAGTAGTCAACCCAAGATCTGCTGGAATTGATATTGGGAGTCGATTCCATGTTGTTGCCATACCCACAGAGCTCGATGACGAGCCAGTGCGTAAGTTTCTGAGCTTTACCAGCGACCTGAAGCGAATGGTCGAGTGGTTACTCACTGTCAACATCACGACCGTAGCTATGGAGTCGACCGGAATCTATTGGGTCCCTTTATACGAAATACTTGTGGCTCAAGGCATTGAAGTCTTTTTGGTCAATGCTCGACACGCCAAAAATGTACCAGGCAGAAAGACTGATATCAATGATGCTCAATGGCTCCAACAGCTCCACAGTTATGGCCTTGTTCGAGCAAGCTTTCAGCCTGATCCCTGTATTGCAAAGCTCAGGGCCTATTTTCGCCAGAGAGACGTCCTAGTGCGCTATCGCTCCTCGCATCAGCAACACATGCAAAAAGCCCTGATGCAGATGAATCTGCAATTGCATCACGTGGTAAAAGACATCACTGGTCTGACAGCTCGCAGGATCATTGATGCCATTCTGTCTGGTGAACGAGATCCCAAAAAGCTTGCTGCACTGCGTGACCGACGCTGCAAAGAGTCTGTGGAGACTATTGCTGCTGCTCTTGATGGAAACTATCAAGAAGAGCACCTATTTGAACTCAAAGTCGCTGTCGAGATGTTCGATTTTTACTCGGCAAAGATCCAGGAGTGCGAACTGGCTGGGCAGTCAGTGCTCCAAGAGCTGGCTGGAGATGACTACGTTGAACCTAAGAGACAAGCTAGCGACAGTCGAATCAAGGGAAATGGCTTCTCGTTTAATCCTCAAGAACTGATTAAATCAGTCGCAGGCCACGACCTATTGGCTCTTCCTGGCCTTGGCCCCGCGACGGTGATTACCTTGATCAGTGAGTGTGGTCTCGACATGACACGCTGGCCAAGCGCCAAGCATTTCGTCTCCTGGCTTGGGTTGAGCCCGCAAAACAAGATATCCGGAGGGCGTGTGCTGTCCTCACGCACAAGACAGGGAACAACAAGGGCCGGAAGTGCCTTTTGGATGGCAGCAGTTCCACTCAGTAGGACAAGCACGGCGCTGGGTGCATTTCAGCGACGGTTGTCTGCGCGAGTGGGCAAAAGCAAGGCTTTGATTGCCACGGCACGAAAGCTGGCCATTCTTTACTACAAGACCATTAGATATGGCATGGAATTTCAAGAACACGGAGATTTGGCTTACCAGCAGGCATCTCGCGAACGTCAAATCCATGGTCTGGAAAGACGTGCAAAAGCACTGGGTTACCAACTGGTTGCTACCGGCTGATAGGCGGAGATCCCTGATGGCCGTGGGTGTTTCTTAGGAA
>NZ_JAYGHZ010000450.1:0-1563 GCF_034931285.1 Synechococcus sp. BA-120 BA3 | reverse complement strand
CGACGGGGCCGGCCAGTACCGGGCGCGATCAGGGCGCGCACCGCGGTGGCCAGGGACGCCAGCTGGCCCTCGGCGGCACCGTCCACGGCCACGCAGACATTGCGCTCCAGGCGGGCCAGGTGGCGGAGGAGGGCGGGGCCGCCGGTCTCCAGTTCCCGCCAGCCGATGCGGTCCACGGCGGTGGCCCGGATGCGGCCGCCGCTCTTCTCCTCCACCCAGTCCGGCAGATGGCTGGTTCCGTAGGCGAAGAGTCCGTCCCGGGCGAACGGGCTCTCATGCACGGGCCGGCCCTCCAGCCGGTGCACCCCATCCACGGTGGTGCGGCCCCCCTCAAGAAAGGCCGGCACCAGCAGAGTGGCGTCGAAGGGACCGAGTTCCTCGCTGATCACGTCCACCTCCAGGGGGAAGTGGCCCCGCAGGGTGGAATCGCCCCGGCTCACCACCAGCCAGCTGCCGATCTCGCCGGCCGCCATCGCCCGCTCCAGGGCGGGCCGCAGGGCCCGACAGATCTCACGCACCCGGTCGGCCGCCGCCGCCGGCGCCAGGGCACGGGTGTTGGCCAGCAGGAACAGCAGCGGCGACGGGTGGGCCAGGCCGGCGGCGAGCGTCCCTGCGTCCCAGCGCAGCAGCAGTGGACAGCCGTGCACGGTCTGGGAGCCGGTGGGGTCGTCGTCGATGACGACGATCTTGAGCCCGGGCCCGGGCTCGAACGTTGCCTGCGCCATGGCACCATCGTGCCGTGATGCGACCTGAGCCCAGCGAGCTGCAGGAGCTGGTGCGGGACCTGCACCGGCAGGGTTCGGCCTGGCTGCCGGCGGGCCTGGGCACCCGGCTCGACTGGGGGCCGCCCGTCGCCGGGCCCTGCACGGTGGTCAGCTGCGCTGGCCTGCGGGGGGTGCGGGAGTTCAACCCCGGCGACTTCACCATCACCGTGGCCGCTGGCACACCACTGGTGGAGGTCCAGGAGGTCCTTGGACACCAGGGACAGTGGTTGTCCGTGGATGCCCCCTGGGGGGACCGGCAGGGCGCCGCCGCCGGCAGCATTGGCGGCCTGGTGGCCCGGGGCCTGGCGGGCGGCTACCGCCAGCGCTACCTGGGGGTGCGCGACCAGCTGATCGGCCTGGCCCTGATGCGCGCCGATGGGGTGACGGCCAGGGCCGGCGGCAAGGTGGTCAAGAACGTGGCCGGCTACGACCTGATGCGGCTGTTCACCGGCAGCTGGGGCTCCCTGGGGCTGATCACCGAGCTGACCCTGCGCACCCTGCCCCAGCCGCCCCTGCGCCGCAGTGTCTGCTTCCAGGGGGGGCCGGAGGATCTGGCCGGCCTCAGCCGCTGGCTGCTGGGCTCCAGCCTCAGCCCGGAGCGGATCGACTGGTGGAACGGCAGCCTCGCCGCCGCCGCCGGGCTGGACCCGGAGCCCCTGCTGCTGATCGGCCTGGCCAGCGTCGATGCCGCCACCCTCCAGGAGCAGGTGCGCTGCCTGCAGGAGCGCAGCACCCTGCCGGCCCGGGTACTGGATGCCGCCAGCACCGGCGCCTGGCTGGCCCACGCCCGGGGTGGCAG
>NZ_JAYGHZ010000449.1:0-1592 GCF_034931285.1 Synechococcus sp. BA-120 BA3 | reverse complement strand
CCACCGGCCAGTGCATCAGGCTGGTCGACGCGGAGGACGGGGCGTCCGGAAGGGGTGGCGGCGACAGGGCGGGCGGCCCCTGCTCGGCCCGGCAGCCGACCGGGAACAGCAGGGCCGCGGCCAGCAGCAGCCGGGGCAGGACGCGGGGACGCAGCGACATCGGCAGGGCGGGGGGTTGGAGGAGGGTTCACCCGCGTCGTAGTGTGCTTGTTTGTGCCTGCGCCTACCGAGATGCCGAAGCTCAAGACCCGCAAAGCGGCCGCCAAGCGGTTCAAGGCCACCGGCACCGGCAAATTCATGCGCCGGCGTGCCTTCCTCAACCACCTGCTCGATCACAAGAGCCCCAAGCGCAAGCGCTATCTGGGGACGATGGCGGTGGTCGATGAGCGCGACCACGACAACGTGGCCCGGATGCTGCCCTACGCCGGCTGAGTCCGGTGCGGCTCCTTTCGGAGCGGCCGCCTTCCTGCTTTTTCCCCGTTCTCCACCCCAAGCTCACCTCCCATGGCCCGCGTCAAGAGGGGCAACGTCGCCCGCAAACGCCGCAACAAGATCCTTCGTCTCGCCCGCGGCTTCCAGGGGAGCAACGGCAGCCTGTTCCGCACCGCCAACCAGCGGGTGATGAAGGCGCTCTGCAATGCCTACCGCGACCGTCGCCGCCGCAAGCGTGACTTCCGTCGCCTCTGGATCGCCCGGATCAACGCCGCCGCCCGCATGAACGGCCTCAGCTACAGCAAGCTGATCGGCGGCCTCAAGCGGGCCGACGTGCGCCTGAACCGCAAGATGCTGGCCCAGCTGGCCGTGGCCGATCCCGCCAGCTTCACCGCCGTGGCCACCGCGGCAGGCCACTGACGCCGTCCCCCCAGCACCGACCGTCCGGCCGGACCCGATGACCGATCTGCTGCCCCAGGCCTACCTGCTCGGCCTGATCGCCCTGCTGGGCGTGGCCGCCATCGTGGTGGGCCGCCAGATCCTGCGGGTGCGGCGCGACGAACTCGCCCTGGCCCGCCTCGGCGGCAACGACAAGGCGGGAGGCAGCTCCAGGGATGCCTCCACCCTCTACGAGCTGGCCTCGGTGCAACTGCGCAAGCGGCTCTACGGCGAGGCGCAGGTCAATCTCAAGCAGGCCCTGAAGCTGGCCGACGCCGAGAACGCCCCGGCCGAGGCGCGGGCCCTGATGGAGAACGCCCTCGGCTTCACCCTGGCGGCCCAGAACAACTACAGCGCCGCCGTGCGCCACTACCGGGCCGCCCTGCGGGCCAAGGCCGAGTATCCGGTGGCCCTCAACAACCTCGCCTTCGCCCTCGAGAAGCAGTCGAAGGCCGACGAGGCCCGCAGCCTCTACGAGAAGGTGCTGCAGCTGGAGGCCACCAACAAAACGGCCCTCAAGCGCCTCTCGATCATGGAACGGCGCAGCGGCCGGCAGGCGGCCGAGAACGGCAAGGCCTCCTGAGGCCCAGCCCGGCACCTGCCGTCCAGATTCCGCCGCCGGCGGCCGCAACAGCGGGTCGCCGGCCGGGCTCTGCTTACCAGAGGCCGCGCACCGGGGCGGGCTGTCCAGCGGCGGGAGCCTGGGCGGTGCGTTCCGGGAC
>NZ_JAYGHZ010000448.1:0-1615 GCF_034931285.1 Synechococcus sp. BA-120 BA3 | reverse complement strand
GGGCGACCTCGCCCTCCAGGCCCGGGCGTCCGGGGCCGGAGAGCCCGCGGCGGGGCCTCCGCCACCGCTGCACTACCCCCTCGCCGTGGCGGCCACGGAGCAGGACCCCTGGGGCTGGCGGTTTTCGGAGGCCCGCGGGGCCTGGCGCATGCACACCGGGCTGGATCTGATCGTGCCCGGGGGCACGGCCGTGCTGGCGGTGCAGGCCGGCCGGGTGCAACGGGTGGATGAGATCAGCGGCTACGGCCTCACGGTGCTGATCGATCACGGCGGGGGCTGGTCGAGCCTCTATGCCCATCTGCGCCAGGCCTCCGTGGCCGAGGGCGCCACCGTGGGGACCGGCCAGCCCATCGGCGAGGTGGGTCAGAGCGGCAACGCCAGCACGCCCCACCTGCACCTGGAACTGCGCCAGCGGCAGCCCCGGGGGCTGGTGGCGGTGGACCCCACCACCCTGCTGCCGGTGCCCCCGGCGGGCGGCGCCATCGCTGGAGACTTCCGGCCCTGAGCCAGGCCTTCGATCGACGCGGCGGGCATGGTGGACATGGTGAAGCGAGGATCCCAGCCCCCATGAGCCAGCAGGAACGCCCATCGCCCGCCGCGACGATCGAGGAGATGCAGAACGATCGTCCCTACCTAGAGCCGATCGCCAAGAAGGCCTACAAACGGGACCTCAAAGCCCTCCAGATCGAACTGCTCAAGCTGCAGCGGCACATCAAGCTTGCCGGCGAGCGTGTGGTCATCCTGTTCGAAGGGCGCGATGCGGCGGGCAAGGGCGGAGCGATCAAGCGTTTCCGCCAGCACCTGAATCCCCGCGGCAGTGAACATGTGGCACTGCCGAAGCCCAACGATGCCGAAGCGACCCAGTGGTACTTCCAGCGCTACGTCCAGCACCTGCCATCGGCTGGCGACATCACCATGTTCGACAGGTCCTGGTACAACCGCGCCGGTGTCGAGAAGGTGATGGGCTTCTGCACACCCCAGGAGCATGCCCTGTTCCTGCGCCAGGTTCCCGGCTTCGAACAGTCCCTCGTCAGCAGTGGGATCCGGCTCTTCAAGATGTGGTTCACCGTGTCGCGGGGCCGGCAGTCGCAGCGGTTCGATGCCCGCCGCGAAGATCCCCTCAAGCAGTGGAAGCTGTCGCCCATCGATGAGGTCAGCGTGGCGAAGTACGACGCCTACACCGCCGCACGCAACGAGATGCTTCTGGCCACCGACACCCTCGTGGCGCCCTGGACGATCGTCAACTCGAACGAGAAGCGGCGTGCCCGACTCGGCGCCATCCGCAGTGTCCTCCAGGCCCTGGACTACGAGCACAAGGACCAGTCCGCCGTTGGTGAGCCCGATCCACGGGTCGTGCGCACGGCCCATTCAGTGTTCATTGACAACGGAACGCGTGCCGGGTTCGGAAGCCCGTGATGGTGCTGCGCAGCGTCGGCATGACCGCGGACGGCGGACGGCGATAGCTTGAAACCGCACCGTGGCCGGGCTCCCATGGACGGTTCCGATCCCCGTCAGAGCCTCAGCCGTCGCAGGGTGCTGCGGCTGGCGAGCCTGGCTGCCGGCAGCGCCGCCCTCGCGTCGGCCTGCGGGTCGCAGGCGTCTCCCGGGTCCCGGG
>NZ_JAYGHZ010000447.1:0-1655 GCF_034931285.1 Synechococcus sp. BA-120 BA3 | reverse complement strand
CGCCGAGGGACGGCTGCTGGGACTCCTGGCGGTGGAGGACCGGCCCAGGACCGATGCCGCCGCCACCGTCACCCGGCTGCGGCGGCTCGGGCTGCGGCTGGGCCTGCTCAGCGGCGATCGGCGCGCCAGCGTCGAGGGTCTGGGCCGCCGGCTGGGCCTGCGGCCGGAGGAGCTGGCCTGGGAACTGCGTCCCGAGCAGAAGCTGGAACGGCTGCTGCTGGCCCATGGCCGGGGGGCCGTGGCGATGGTGGGCGACGGGATCAACGATGCCCCCGCCCTCGCCGCCGCCGACCTGGGCATCGCCGTCGGCACCGGCACCCAGATCGCCCAGGAGAGCGCGGCCCTGGTGGTGATGGGGGAGGGACTCGACGGCATCGTCCGGGCCCTGGAGATCGCCCGGCGCACCATGGCCAAGGTCCGCCAGAACCTGGCCTGGGCCTTCGGCTACAACCTGATCGTCCTGCCGATTGCCGCCGGTGTGCTGCTGCCGGGCTTCGGCCTGAGCCTCTCGCCCGAGCTGGCGGCCCTGCTGATGGCCTTCAGCTCGATCACCGTCGTCGGCAACGCCCTGCTGCTTCAGGGCCTCCCCACGGATCCCGCGCCATGAGCGGGCGCTTCCTGGTGCTGGAGGGCATCGACGGCTGCGGCAAGACCACCCAGATCGAGGCCCTGCGCGCCTGGCTGCCGCTCAGCGGCCTGATGGCTCCCGGGTCCCGGCTGCTGGTGACGCGGGAACCGGGCGGGACGGCCCTGGGCCAGGCCCTGCGTGCCCTGCTGCTGCACCCTCCGGCCGGGGTCGCCCCCTGCAGCCTCTGTGAGCTGATGCTCTACGCCGCCGACCGGGCCCAGCATGTGGAGGAGTGCCTGCGCCCCGCCCTGGCCGCCGGCGACTGGGTACTGAGCGATCGCTACAGCGGCTCCACCGCGGCCTACCAGGGCCATGGCCGCGGCCTGCCCATGGCCACCATCCACCAGCTCGAGGCGATGGCCACCGGCGGCCTGGAGCCCGATCTCACCCTCTGGCTCGATCTCCCCCTGGCCGGATCCCTGCAGCGCCGCGGCGACCGGCCCGCCGACCGGATCGAGGCCGAGATGCCCAGCACCCGCCAACCGGTACGCCTGTCGGAAATGGCACTGGATCGCGATAACGGCTAACGGGCGGGGCGTTTGCCTCTCGCACATGGGCACGGCGCAAGCTAGGTTCGCCACCATGAACGCCCCTGCTCCAACCATCGCCTTTTCCGACGATCAGGCCCAAGCCCATGACAGCATCGCCGCGGCGCTGCGCGGCATCGGCGTGGACCTCGACAATGACACGCTGACCCCGGCCGCCGATGGCATGGGCCGCGTGATGGCCGTGGTGGGCAAGGCGGGCTCGGGCAAGACCCTGCTTCTGGCCGGGCTTGTGCGCGCACTGCAAGCGGCGGGCGTCGATATCATTTCGGGCGATTGGGAAGGGCGCAGGCGCAAGGACCGCCGCACTGCGGCCGTGCTGGCGCCCACCAACAAGGCGGCCTCCGTCTTGCGCAATCGCGGTGTGCCGGCCACCACGATCCATCGCATTCTTTATACCCCCGTCTATGACCCCGAATACGAAAAGGTGGCGGAATGGCTGGCTGGCCAAGGTGACCGCCCAGTGATCGACGCCTTGACCG
>NZ_JAYGHZ010000446.1:0-1662 GCF_034931285.1 Synechococcus sp. BA-120 BA3 | reverse complement strand
CCCCGGAACCGGCCCCCCAGCCGCCCACCTCCCAGGCACCGGCCAGCCTGCCGGAGATCCGCGGGCTGACGCTCTACAGCCCCGAGCAGGTGCGCACGATCCTGGCCGAGTGCAGCCGGATCGCCGCCCCCAGCGAGCGGCTCAAGGCCTGCGCCGTGGCCCTGAGCACCCGGCTCGTCTTCGACGGGTATGTCAGCAGCCGGGTCTATGTGGTGAGCGACCCGGCGCCGGGGTATCTCGACGTGGTGGAAGGCCGTGTGGTCGGCATCCAGGTCTCCGGCAGCGACCCCTGGCTGAACCGTCGTGTCGGCCGGCTGCTGCGGCCCCTGCGGGGCCAGATCCTGCGGCTGTCCACGGTGGAGCTGCAGCTGCAGCTGCTCAAGCGCCAGCCGGGGATCGAGAGCGTGCGGGGCACCCTGGCCCGGCTGGGCAGCGATCCCTCCGAAGGGGTGTTCCGCGTCGCCGTCGAGCCCTCCCGGGAGCCCTGGCAGGGGGATCTGGCCCTGCGCAACGACGGCACCAGCGGCTCGGGGGAGTTCCGGGCCGTGGCCACGTTGCTGAAGCCGAGCCTGCTGCGGCGCGGCGACACCCTGCTGGTCTACGGCGAGCTTGATGCCACCGGCACCCCCGAACTGGGCGCGGCCATCGCCTCCCTCAGCTACACCTACCCCCTGAGCGACAGCGTCAGCCTCACCGGGGGCATCGGCTTCAGCCGCCGCAACCTGGTGGAACTGCCGGCCCCCGCCGACGGGTTCTCCACCAGCCAGTACCAGGCCCTGGCCCAGTTCGAGTGGGTGTTCCGCGAATCGCTCAGCCAGCGCTGGAGCCTGTTCGCCGGCTACAGCAACAGCCGCAGCAACATCTACGAGCAGGGCAGCGCCCTGCCGGCCAGCGTGCCTGCCAGCATCCGCGCCCCCGCCGGCGGGTACCTGCGCCTCGGCGTCAACGGCAGCGGCGCCGGCCGCCACAGCAGCTGGAGCGGCAGCGCCTACCTGCTGCAGGGGGTCGCCGCGGCAACCCCGACCGTCCAGCGCCAGGAACTGGCCGAAGCGGGCATCACGGCAGGCCGGGCCACCGCCATCGGCGGCTTCCTCTCCGGCTCCTGGACGGTCTCGCCCCGCTGGCAGGTCAACCTGCGAACCGCCGCCCAGCTGGCCTTCGCCCCGCTGACCTCGTCCATGCAGTTCACCCTCGGCTCCGATGTGGGGCTGCGCGGGCTGCCCGGCCAGCTGATCAGCGGCGACAGCGGCTGGCTGGCCAGCACGGAAGCAGTCTGGACGTTCTGGAGCGGCAAGAGCAGCGCCCTCCAGCTCGTCCCCTTCATCGGGGCCGGCGGCATCCGCACCAGCTTCAGCGGTGGCTCCTTCGGCGACACGGTGGGCTCCGGGGGCGTGCTGCTGCGCTGGCTGGCCAGCAACAACTGGTCAGTGGAGCTGGGCTGGGCCCAGCCCTTCTCCACCACCGACAACCTGGGCCCCTGGAACGACTGGCTCCTGGGCCAGGGGCTCTACACCCGGGTGAGCTACCGCTTCTGAGCCCCAGCCAGCGAGCCCCAGCCGGCGAGCGTCAGACCCCGGCCAGCTGGGCCGCCAGCTGCCGGCGGGCCTCCGCCAGCGCCCCATCTAGGGCGGCGCCGTCCCGTCCCCCCGCCTGGGCCAGCTG
>NZ_JAYGHZ010000445.1:0-1679 GCF_034931285.1 Synechococcus sp. BA-120 BA3 | reverse complement strand
GGGGTGCCGTGGGCGTCGGCCCAGGCGAGCCAGGTGCGCAGGCTGCGGTAGCGCTCGCGGGCCAGGGGGGCGAACTCGTCGGGGAAGGGGGGACGGGCGTGCTGCTGCAGGGCCGCCCAGGGGGTGAGGTGGAAGGGCAACAGCTCGAAGCGCTGATCCAGCACCTGGCCGGCGGCGGTCTCCAGCTGCAGGTGGTGGACGTCGCCGTCGCAGAGGGCGGTGGGGAGCAGCTGCTGGAAGGGCCAGGGCCCCTCGGGCAGGGGGTCGGGGGGCGTGATCGGCAGGGTGGTGGCGCCGTCGAGGCGCAGCAGCAGGGGCTCGGGGCCCCGGCCCCAGCCGTGCAGCAGCGGGGCCTCCAGGCGGGTGAAGGCGCCGTCGCGCACCGGACCGTGCTGGCGCTGCTGGTCGATCTGGGCGTAGGTGGCGGCATCGAGGCGCATCGGACTGCCGGCCAGCTCGACGCCGCCCTCGGCGGCCAGCACCCGCAGCACCAGCCCCTGGGCATAGGGGGGCAGGGGGTGGGCAGGCCCCCACCAGAAGCGGAAGCCGCAGGGCTGGACGAGGCCCAGGGGCTGCAGATCGGGCCGGGCCTGGGCGGCGCACAGTTCGGCGATCAGCCGGCGCTGGCCGGGAACGAGCAGGTCGTCGATCAGCAGCTGCAGCCGCAGGGGGGTGGCGTCGGCCTGCAGGGGCCAGGGGCAGGCCCAGCCGCCCAGGCCGCCCTCCGGACTCCAGCCTTCCAGCCGCCCCACCAGGCCGGGGCGACGCCACTCGGCGAGGGAGGCTCCGGTGCCTTCCAGGGTGCCGGGCGGCTCGGCGAGCATCGCAGCCATGCTGGAATCGATGGCGGAACCTTATTGCCCCTGTCCCGCTTTGTCTCGTTCCGCCATCGACACCGCGGGCGGCGGGAGCGGCGAGCCTGGCGTCTGGGTGCCGCTGCGGCTGCTGCGCGAGCTGGCGCTGCCCTACCCGGAGTACCACCGGCTGATCGCCTCGTTGCGGGCCGGGGCCGGCGGCGGTGACGACCCTTTGCTGGCGGAGTTGACCGAAGCCAGCGCCACGGCGCTGCGGGAGGCGCTGGAGCAGGGACAGCTGGAGGCGACCCTGGCCGCCCACGATGATCTGCTGGGCCACGTGATCGAGCTGGCGGCGGTGCTGTGGCAGCGCTACGGCGATCTGCTGGGCCAGCTGGCGGGCCAGGTGCACGGGCGGTTGGTGCCCCGCGACGGGGAGCCGGTCGACTTCAGCCGGCCCGAGCGGGCCGGTGATGCCGAGCTCTGCCTGCGGATCGCGGCGATTCTCGAGCCGACGGTGGCCCAGCCCTGGGCGGTGCCCGACTGGCTGCCGGTGCTGGAGCAGCAGCTGGTGCAGCACGGGGCCCTGGCCTGGCAGCAGCGGCTCCGGACGGACGCCGACGCCGCGGGGCCCTGCCTGGATCTGTTCCTGCGCCTGGCCCAGTTGCTTGATCCGGTGCCGGCGTGGGTGGATCTGGCCTGGCGCGCCGCCCTGGAGCGGCTGATCGAAGCGCTGCCGCCCGCCGGTGCCCTGGCGCAGCCTGATCTGGAGCTGCTGGTGGCGCGGGTGGGGCGGTTGCCGGTGGCGGCGGAGCAGCGTCCGGCCTTCGAGGCGGCGCTGCTGCGGGCCCGCGTCAGCCTGGAGCTGCTGGAGCAGGGCCGCGG
>NZ_JAYGHZ010000444.1:0-1683 GCF_034931285.1 Synechococcus sp. BA-120 BA3 | reverse complement strand
CCGCTCGGCCGTGCCGCCCCCGGGCGGCAGCCGCCAGAGGTCGAGGGGGTCGCCGCCGGCGTGGTGCCAGACCTCATCCGCCCCCGCCACCTGATGCCAGCGGCTGAGCTGGCCCTCCGTCAGCAGGAAGGCGATCACCGTGAGTCCGGCGCGTTGCCGCCCGTCCTCGGTTCGGCACACCTGGCCGGGCGAGCGGTGCAGCTCCCGGTACCAGCCCCCCTCCGGATGGGGCTGCAGGTCGAAGCGGGCGATCAGCGCCTCCGGACTGGAACGCATGGCCTGGCGGAGGGGAGAGGGTCGCTGCCGATGATCCCGCGGCGACGGCCAACCGGAGTAGAACATGTGTACCACTTCATGGTTCCCGGCCCGATGCCTCCCCTGCCTCCCCAGTCACCGCTGCCCCTGCGGGAGGGGGCGGAGGCCCTCTTCTGCCTGCTGGCCACGGAGGCGGTCAGCGCCGGCTTCCCCAGTCCCGCCGACGACTACGTGGAGGCCCGCATCGACCTCAATCTGGAGCTGATCCCCCGCCCGCTGTCCACCTTCTTCATGCGCGTCAGCGGCGATGCCATGCGGGGCGACGGCATCGTCGACGGCGACCTGCTGGTGATCGACCGCAGCGTCGATCCCCGGCCCGGCATGGTGGTGGTGGCGGTGCATGCCGGCGCCTTCCTGCTGCGCCGTCTGGCCCGGCGCGGCGATGGGCTGTGGCTGGTGGCCAGCGACGGCACCAGTCCGCCCCTGGTGCTCAGCGGCGACGGCGGTGGCGGCGACGGGGGTGGCGCCGAACTCTGGGGCGTCGTGATCCACGCCGTGCATCACCTGGCGGGCGCCCCCTCCAGGCGCCGCTGATCGGGCTCAGGGGTCGGCGCGGTGGGGCAGGGCGCGCGCGTCGCCATGAGGGGCGGGAGGGGTCATCAACAGGCCGCGCCGCCGCAGCTCACGGCGGAACTCACCGGCCAGTCCGTCCGCCATCCAGAGCTTGCGCAGGTGGCCGAAGATCACCAGGCAGCGCAGGGCGATGGTGACACAGACAAGCACCTGCAGGCAGAGTTTCAGCACGGTGGGGGCCAGGGTGGGAGCAGATGCGGCGCTGTGCTGGGACAAGCCTAGGGGCGCCGCAGGCGAGCGGCCGCCGGGGACCGGCCGGGAAACGCCGTCCAGGCGTCATGCTGGGGGCGATGAGCGGCAACGCCGCCCCAGCCTGCTTCGATGATCGAGCCCCTGCCGGAGCTGAGCACCGCCGAACTGGAGACCCTGCTGGCGGCCCTCGATCCGCTCCTGGACGGCTTCGGCGAAGGGGGCTCCTGCCTGGATGATGCCAGCGCCTTCCTGGAACGGCTGGGCATCGGCCAGCAGGGCGACGACGGGGGCAGCCCCTCCCCCCTGCTGCAGTGGCTGGAAAGCTGGCGGGCCGCCGGCGGCAACCGGGCGACCCTGCGGCTGATGGTGCAGACCCTGCTGACGGGGCGCCAGGAGGGATCAGCGGACTGACGGGGGGCCGGATCGGCCGGACTGATCAGCCGGGCCGGGTCAGGCGCGCCAGAGGGCATCGGCCATGCGGGCCGTCTGCACGATCGGCCCGACGTCGTGCACGCGCAGCACATCGGCACCGGCGGCGATGGCCTGGCCGCAGACCGCCGCGGTGCCCCAGAGCCGGGCCCGGGGGCGGGGCTCGGCCAGCAC
>NZ_JAYGHZ010000443.1:0-1783 GCF_034931285.1 Synechococcus sp. BA-120 BA3 | reverse complement strand
GCCTGGGGGCCGGAGCGCTGGCCGGCCGCAGCCGCAGCCGGGTGCCGGATTCCACCAGGTTGGGGTCGCTGATGCGGTTGATGGCAATCAGCTGCCTCAGGGGGACGCCGTAGGCGTCGGCGATCTGGGAGAGGCTCTCGCCACTGCGGACCACGTGCTCGGAAGCCTTGCGGTTGACCCCGGAGGCCGGCGCGGCGCTGCGGGAGGAGGCGGGCACCACCAGCCTCTGACCGGCTTCGATGTGGTCCGCCTTGCTGAGGCCGTTCAGCTGCATCAGCCGGCTGACGGTGATGCCGTGGCGTTCGGCGATCTCGGAGAGGGTTTCCCCGGGGGCCACGGTGAGGCTGCCGCCGGAGGCCCGGGGTCGGGCCGCTCCACCCGGCAACGTCAGGGTCCGGCCGGCTTCGACCAGATCGGGATCGCTGATCCCGTTGATCTTCATCAGGGTGGACACGCTCACCCGGTGGCGCGCGGCGATGTCGGAGAGGGTCTCACCGGGCTTGACGGTCACCTGGGCAGCCAGAACCGGCAACGGCAACACCATGGCTAGAGCCAGGGCGATGAGAGGGCGGCGCATGGGCACTAGGGATAGCTGATGGCACGTTAAGGGTCGCGTCCAGGCCCGCCCAGCCCCCCCTCCGCCCATCAGCTCAGCCCATCAGCTCAGCCCATCAGACGGCGGACCAGGCTGAGCTTGCCGGCGTAGGGGGGGAAGCGGATCGGGGGATCGGGCCGCAGCGACCGGTTGATCACGCTGCGCCGGTGGGAGAAGGTGTGGAAGCCGGCTTCCCCGTGGTAGGCCCCCATGCCGCTGGGGCCGATGCCGCCGAAGGGCAGGTTGGCCATGGCCCCCTGGATCACCGTGTCGTTGACCACCAGGCTGCCCGAACCGCTGCCCGCCAGCACCCGTTCCCGCTCCGCGGTGCCGCCGCCGAACAGATAGAGGGCCAGGGGTTTCGGCTGCCGCCGCACCAGCGTCAGGGCCTCCTCCAGATCCGCCACCGTCAGCAGGGGCAGGATCGGGGCGAACAGCTCCTCCTCCAGCAGCGGATCGTCGTCGGCATCGTCGACCGCCACCACGGTGGGCTCGATCCTCCGTGCGGCTTCGTCCCAGCGTCCGCCCAGCAGCACCTGGCTGCTGGCCCCGGCCCGGGCCAGCAGCCCCTGGAGCCGCTCGAAGCGCGCCGCTCCCACAAGGCGCCCCAGGTCGGGGCTGGCCAGGGGATCCTGGCCGTACAGGGTCCGGGCCTGTTCACGGAACGCCGCCACCAGGGCCTCCCTCACCCCGGCCGCCACCAGGACATGGTTGGGGGCCAGACAGGTCTGGCCGGCGTTGAGGCAACGCCCCCACAGCAATCGCCGCGCCGTGATGGTCGGATCCGCATCGGCCAGCACGATCGCCGGGTTGCGGCCCCCCAGCTCCAGCGTTACGGGGGTGAGATGGCGGGCGGCGGCGGCCATCACCAGCCGTCCCACCCGCTCGCCGCCTGTGTAGAGGATGTGGTCGAAGCGCTCCCGCTCCAGCAGCCCGGCGGCCACGGCCCCGCCGCCGCCCACCACCTGGACCACCGTGGGGTCGAAGTGGCGGACCAGCAGCTCGGCCAGCAGGGCCGCGGAGGCGGGGCTCAGCTCCGACGGCTTGACCACGGCCGTGTTGCCGGCGGCCAGGGCATGCAGCAGGGGGTGCAGGCAGAGCTCGAAGGGGTAGTTCCAGGCGCCGATGATCAGCACGCAGCCCAGGGGCTCGCAGTGCACGGCCCCGTGGCCCGGCCAGGCCCACAGG
>NZ_JAYGHZ010000442.1:0-1783 GCF_034931285.1 Synechococcus sp. BA-120 BA3 | reverse complement strand
GGGCAGGGGTGGCCGCAGCTGGCGCGGGGGCCGCCGGAGCCGGGGTGGGTGCAGCCGTGGCGGGGGCCGGAGCCGCAGCCTTCGCCGCCGCGATCTCCGCCTCGCTCTCCACGATCAGCCCGATCGTCTCACCCACCGGCGCGGTGCTGCCCGCCTCCATCAGCACGGCCGCCAGAAATCCCTCCTGGAAGGCCTCCACATCCATGTCCGCCTTGTCGGACTCCACGACGAGCACCGACTCGCCGCGCTCGACCCGCTCACCGGGTTTCTTGAGCCACTCCACGATCTTGCCCTCCGTCATGGTGGAGCTGAGGGCCGGCATGAAGATTTCGTGGGTGGCCAACGGGGGACTGCCTCTGTGATGGGGGGGATTTTAGGTGGCGGGAGGCTCAGCCCCCCTCGATCGCCTCGATCACCCCGTCCCGCACCAGCACCGCCACCTGCAGCTTCTGCACCAGGTTGTCGCCCACCTGGACGTCGCAGAAGCTCTCGATCTGCCCCTGCTCCACCACCTGCTCCATCTCCAGTTCCCGCACCTGGCGCTGCTGCTCCAGCACCTGGCGTTTCTGCTCCTCGAACTCGGCGCGCTTGGCCGCCACCTGCTGCTGCACCGAGCCCACCTGCTCCTGCACCCGGGGATCCAGGGGATTGACGCTCTGACGGCGGATCTCATCGATCAGCCGCTGGCCCTCCTGCTCCAGCTGGGCCAGCTGCTGGTCAAAGTTGGTGAGGGCATTGCTGAGCTCCCGCTCGGCATCCTCCTTCCAGCGCGGCGTCACCACGGCGCGCACCGTGATCGATCGCTTGATGTTGAGGCTGGTGCCGTCGGCCATGGGACTGCAGGTGCAGGGCTCAGGCTGTCAGGCAACGGGGGATCCGGTCAACCATGGGGTCAGCTCTCGCCGTAGAGCGCGGCGATGGCGGCCCGGTCCCGCTCGGCGATCCGATCACGGCGCTGCTTGAGGGTCTGGGTGAGCAGGCCGTTGTCGATGCTGAAGGGCTCCACCAGGGCCACACCGCCGAGCCGCTCGTCGGCCCGGGAGCCCGGCCGGGCCGCCAGCAGGCGGTTGCACTCCCGGCAGAGGGCCCGCAGCAGGGCCGGATCGGCGCCGGCGCCGGGGTCCCCCGGATCGGGACCGGGGAGATTCGCCTGGTCCGCGAACGCCTGCAACGCCTCCGCCTTCGGCACCACCAGGGCACCGAGCTGCTTGCGGTCCTGGCCCACCAGCATCACCTGCTCCACCAGCGGCGAGGCCACCAGGGCCTCCTCCAGGGGACCGGGCTCGATGTTCTCACCACTGCTGAGCACGATGGTGTCCTTGGCGCGGCCGGTCAGCACCAGGGTTCCATCGGCCAGCAGCAGTCCCAGATCGCCGGTATCGAACCAGCCCTCCCCATCGAGCACCTTCGCCGTGGCCTCGGGCTTGTTGTGGTAGCCCCCCATCACCTGGGGCCCCCTGGCCAGCACCAGCCCACGCTCGCCCACCGGGAGCGGCGTCCTGGTGGCGGGGTCCACCACCTTGAGGGCGGTGTCCGGCAGGGGCTGGCCGGCGCTGCCGCGGCGGTTGCTCCAGGGCCGGCGGCAGGCCAGCACCGGGCTCGTCTCCGTGAGGCCGTAGCCCACCAGCAGCTCGATGCCAACGGCCTCGAAGAAACCGTCCACGTGGATGGCCAGGGCCCCGCCGCCGCTGATGGCGGTGCGCAGCCGCCCCCCCACCAGCTGGGCCCGCACCTTCGGCCAGAGCAGGGCGCCGGCCGTCCCATGCAGGGGCCAGAGCAGCAG
>NZ_JAYGHZ010000441.1:0-1789 GCF_034931285.1 Synechococcus sp. BA-120 BA3 | reverse complement strand
CGCCGAGGCTCTTGAGCAGCCGTCCGCTGGCCAGGCGCCGCTTCGGGGCCGGGGCCTTCGGGGTCCCGGTGCCGTTGGCTTCGGTTGGGCGGGGCTTCCGGCGGGCGGGCATCGGGGCCGAACCTGTGGGGAGCTGCAGGCACTCTCGCGCAGGCGTCGCCGGCCTCCTGCGGCATGGGGCCGCCATGGCCGATAGGTTGAGCGTCGAGCTCCTGCGCCCACCACCGCTTGTCCTCCGTTCCTTCACGGGCGCCGTCGTCCCTGGCGCCGCACGATCGAGCCCGACCCCTGGCCAAGGGCAGCCCCAAACCCGCCAAGGATCTCTGCAGCGACTGCGGCCTCTGCGACAGCCGCTGGGTGGCCTACGTGCGCCGGGCCTGCGCCTTCCTGGAGCAGCGTTTCGAGGCCATGGAGGAGCAGGCCCACGGCCGCAGCCGCCGCCTCGACGACGAGGACGAGCTCTACTTCGGTGTCCACCAGCGCATGGTCACCGCCCGACTGCGCCAGCCGATCGAGGGAGCCCAGTGGACGGGCATCGTCAGCCGCATCGGCGTGCGGGCCCTGGAGAGCGGCCTGGTGGATGCGGTGCTGTGCGTCCAGCAGAGTCCTGACGACCGCTTCACGCCGTTGCCGGTGCTGGCCCGCACACCGGAGGAGGTGCTGGCGGCCCGCGTCAACAAGCCCACCCTCTCCCCCAACCTGGAGGTGCTCGAGCAGCTGCCGGGCAGCGGCATCGAACGGCTGCTGGCCATCGGCGTCGGCTGCCAGATCCAGGCCCTGCGGGCCGTGCAGGCCACCCTGCCCCTGCAGAAGCTCTACGTGCTCGGCCTGCCCTGCGTCGACAACGTCAGCCGCGAGGGGCTGCAGACCTTCCTGGAGAGCGCCAGCCGCTCCCCCGACACGGTGGTGCACTACGAGTTCATGCAGGACTTCCGCATCCACTTCCGCCACAGCGACGGCCAGGAGGAAACGGTGCCCTTCTTCGGCCTCGACACGCCCGCCCTCAAGGACGTCTTCGCCCCCAGCTGCCTGAGCTGCTTCGACTACACCAATGCCGGGGCCGATCTGGTGGTGGGCTACATGGGCGCCACCTTCGGCCGCCAGTGGGTCACCGTGCGCAACCCCCTCGGCCAGGAGCTGCTGGATCTGGTGGAGCCGGAACTGGATCTGGCGCCGGTGACCAGCTCCGGCGACCGCCGCCAGGCGGTGCAGCAGGGCATCGACGCCTACGAGAAGGCCCTCAAGCTGCCCATGTGGCTCGCCGAACTGGTGGGGGTGTTCGTGCAGCGCTTCGGGCCGAAGGGGCTCGAGTACGGCCGCTTCTCGATCGATTCCCACTTCACCCGCAACGCCCTCTGGCTGCAGCGCCACCACCCGGAGAAGGTGGACGCCCACATCCCGGCCTTTGCCCGCCGGATCGTGGACCGCTACCGGCTGCCGACACCGTGAGCGGCGACCCCCGGGCCTGCGGCGTGCTGCTCCACCCCACGGCCCTGCCGGGCACGCCGGCCTGCGGCAGCTTCGGCGCCGCCGCCCGCGCGTGGATCGACCTCCTGGGCCAGGAGGGGGTGGGGGTGTGGCAGCTGCTGCCCCTGGCCCCCACCGACGGCACCGGCTCCCCCTACAGCTCCCCCAGCGGCTCGGCCCTCAACCCCTGGCTGATCGATGCCGACGACCTGGTGGCCGAGGGCCTGATCACCGCCGCCGACCGTGACGCCCTGCCCTTGGGGGCTGAGGATCACCTCGATCCGGCCGTCGCCGGCCAGCGGGCGGCCGCCATCGCCGCCGC
>NZ_JAYGHZ010000440.1:0-1859 GCF_034931285.1 Synechococcus sp. BA-120 BA3 | reverse complement strand
GCCCTGGTGCTGGGGCCGCCCCTGCTGCTGGCCCTGGTGGTGCTGCTGCGCTGGCGGCTGCCGCCGGCGGACCAGGGGGGAGAATGACCCCCAGGCGCCAGAATCGGGCGCCACAGCGCAGGAGCGGCACGGATGGCGACGTTGGGGCAGCAGGGGGCGGGCGCGGAGCCGCCCGTGGGCACGCCGCGTGCCGAGCGGGTGGTGCTCGCCTATTCCGGTGGTGTCGACACCAGCGTCTGCATTCCCTACCTGATGCGCGAGTGGGGGGTGAAGGAGGTGATCACCTTCGCCGCCGACCTCGGCCAGGGGGATGAGCTCGAGCCGATCCGTCTCAAGGCCCTGGCGGCCGGCGCCAGCCGGTCGCTGGTGGACGACCTGATCGAACCCTTCATCCGCGAGTTCGCCTTCCCGGCCATCCGCGCCAATGCCCTCTACGAAGGGCGCTACCCCCTCTCCACCGCCCTGGCCCGCCCCCTCATCGCCCGCCGTCTCGTCGAGGTGGCCCGCGAGGTGGGGGCCGATGCCGTGGCCCACGGCTGCACCGGCAAGGGCAACGACCAGGTGCGCTTCGACGTCGCCATCGGCGCCCTGGCTCCCGACCTCAAGGTGCTGGCCCCGGCCCGGGAGTGGGGCATGAGCCGGGAGGAGACGATCGCCTACGGCGAGCGCTGCGACATCCCGGCGCCGGTGAGCAAGAAGTCCCCCTACTCGATCGACCTCAACCTGCTGGGCCGCAGCATCGAGGCCGGCCCCCTGGAGGATCCGATGGTGGAGCCGCCGGAGGAGGTCTTCGCCATGACCCGGTCGGTGGCGGAGGCCCCGGCCGAGGGCCAGGTGGTGGAGATCGCCTTCGAGCAGGGCGACCCCGTGGCCATCGACGGCGAGCGCCTCGATCCGGTGGCCCTGATCCGCCGGGCCAATGCCCTGGCGGGGGCCAATGGCTTCGGCCGTCTCGACATGATCGAGAACCGGGTGGTGGGCATCAAGAGCCGGGAGATCTACGAGACCCCGGGCTTGCTGCTGCTGATCCGCGCCCACCAGGAGCTGGAGAGCCTCACCCTGGCCGCCGACGTGCTCCGCTACAAGCGCCAGATCGAGATGAGCTGGGCGGATCTGGTGTATCAGGGCCTCTGGTTCGGACCCCTCAAGGACGCCCTCGACGGCTTCCTCGACCGCACCCAGGCCACGGTCAACGGCCAGGTGCGGATCCGGCTCCAGAAGGGCAGCGCCACCGTGGTGGGTCGCTCCAGCGCCAGCGACAGCCTCTACGTGCCCGACATGGCCACCTACGGCGCCGAGGACCTCTTCGACCACCGGGCCGCCGAGGGATTCATTTACGTGTGGGGGATGCCGACGCGGTTATGGGCTGCCCGTCGTCGTGGCGACTGAGCGGCTGGCGGCGTCCGGGCCGCCCAGGCGCAAGGCCCGCTTCAGGGACTGCCCCCAGCCCTGTTTCCTGGCCACCGTCGGCACCAGCAGGGGCTGGGGGCGGCCTGATCCCGGCGGAGGACCGTCGACCGCGGCGGGGTTGAGGCTGTAGAGCCGGTCCCTCAGGGCCTGGTTGTCGGCAAGGAGGTGCTTCTGGTGCTCCATCACTGTGGCCAGGCGCTGCTGGAACTTGCGCTCGAAGATCTCGGGAAGGTCCTCCAGCATCTCGTGCAGGGCCTTCAGCTCATTCCGGGCGGCGGCCAGCTCCATCTCGAGCTGCTGGGCGTCGGGGCCGGTGGTGGTGATCGCCAGGCTGGCGGGAGTGGCGGGGGTTGCTCCCGGTGCGGCTGCCGGGGGAATGGCAGACGCCGGGGGACCGGCCGCCGCAGCTCCGCCCAGGGCGTCAGCGACGGGCTCGGCGGCGATGGGGG
>NZ_JAYGHZ010000439.1:0-1899 GCF_034931285.1 Synechococcus sp. BA-120 BA3 | reverse complement strand
GCCAGAGCCCATCGGCGGCGACGGCGGCATAGGCCGCCGTGAGCTCCAGCAGGGTCACCTCGCTCTGGCCCAGGGCCAGGCCCGGCACCGGGGCCAGGGGGCTGGTGAAGCCCAGGTCCCGGCCCTTGCTGACGACGGCGTCGAGGCCGTCCTTGCGGGCCAGCCGCAGGGCGGCGGTGTTGCTGCTGATCGCCATGGCCTGGCGCAGGCTGAGGCTGCCGCCGCAGCCGCTGCTGAAGTGCTGGCCGCCCCAGTCCAGCGGTCCGCAGCCGACCCGGTCCCCGGGCCGGGCGCCGCGCTCGAGGGCGACGACGTAGGGAACCAGCTTGAAGGTGCTGCCGGGCTGGCGCAGGGCCATCGAGGCCCGGTTGAACTGGCTCTGCAGGTAGTCCCGGCCGCCGGCAATGGCGCGGATCCCGCCGCTGCGGCTGTCGAGCACCACCACCGCCCCCTGGCTCACCCCCAGGGAGCGACTGGCATCGATGCGCCGGCGCAGCAGCAGCTCGACCCGCTCCTGCAACAGTGGATCGAGGTGGGTGTCGATCAGGAAGTTGCCCTCGGCGGCCACCGCCTTGCCCACCTGGTTCTCCAGGTCGCGGCGCACCTGGTCGGTGTAGAAGGGCGCCCCCCGCTGCTGGGCGGAACGGCAGGCGTCCGCGGCCAGCCGGATCGGCTGGCGTCGGGCCCGGCGGGCCTGGTCGGCGGAGATCCTGTTGGTGGCGGCCATCTTGTCGAGCACCTGGTTGCGGGAGGCGAGGGCCGCCGCGGGATCGACGCAGGGGTCGTAGCCGTTCGGTGATGGCAGCAGGCCCACCAGCAGGGCGGCCTCCTCGAGCTTCAGGGCCGAGGCCGGACGGTTGAAGAAACGCCGGGAGGCGTCCTCGAACCCCCAGACGGCCCCGAGATAGACCCGGTTGAGGTAGCTGAGCAGCAGCTCCTCCTTGCTGAAGCGGGTCTCCAGCTGCAGGGCCACCAGCAACTCCCGCCACTTGCGCCCCAGGGTCTCCCCCTGCCCCACCTGCTCCGGGTAGCGGCTGCGGGCGATCTGCTGAGCAATGTCCGGCTGGATGGCGATCTGGCCTATTCCGATGCCCGGCTGATGTCGGACAATATGCGCATCCGTTCCGACCGGATCGATGCCACCGCGGTGCTGCTGGCTGACCTCAACACGGGGCTGTACACGGGAGCGCTCAACGGCCGGGTCAACGGCTATCGCGTCGAGAGCGTCGGGATCTTCAATCTCGACACCAATATCGATCTTGAAACTCTTGCCAATGGCGGCTTCCGCCTGGCGGGCCGCGTCCGCGCGCGATCGAGCCAGATCCTGAACGATGGCCTGCGCGAGTTCCTCGGCGGCAACTCGCTGATCAACGCCGATGTCAGCTATGGCAGCGACGGCGTCGGGCGGGTGACCAGCCTGACCGTGGCCGCGCCGTCGTTCCGCCTGACCCAGGGACGCGGTTCGTACAGCACCGATGGCCAGATCCGCTTCACCGCGCGCGGGTCTTCCAACCAATATGGCCCGCTCGGGGTCGACGTCAGCGGAACCGTTACCCGGCCCGTCGTCACGGTCACCGCCGATCGGCCCGGGCTGGGCGTGGGCATGAGCAACGTCGTCGCCACCATTCGCGGCGATGGCGAAAGCTATGCCGTCACCGGCAATGGCGACACCGATTACGGCGCGTTCGTAGCCGATGTGAATGTCTTTGCCGGCAACGGCCCGCTCGCGGTCGCGGTCAATCCCGGCACCCGCTTTGCCGATATCGGCATTACTGGCCGCGTCACCCAGACGGCAGCCGGTCCGTTCGCAGGCCAGCTTGTCGCGGATGGCGCCGGGGTGTCCGGCAATGTCGCTCTCTCGAATTCGGGCGCCGATCAGCGCGCGGTGGTGGCATTGAA
>NZ_JAYGHZ010000438.1:0-1917 GCF_034931285.1 Synechococcus sp. BA-120 BA3 | reverse complement strand
ATCCCAGGCCGCGCCCCCCTCCACCGGTGGCTGGGCCGGTGCCTCGCACGGCATGGCGGCTCTGCCCAGCTCCTCCTCCACCAGAGCCAGGGCCCAGGTCTCCAGCAGGGCCACCCCGTCGCCGACGTGGCGCAGCAGGGTGGCCGTGCCCGTCAGGGCGGCAAGCCGCCCGCGGTCGTCGGCGGAGAGGGGCGCCTCCTCAGGATCAGACCAGGGGTCCAGATCCAGTCCCAGATCGAGGGCCAGGGCCTGGGTGAGCCCCGGCACCCCCGCCTGGGGCGGCCGGGCCAGGCACAGCAGCAGTTCGGCCAGCTTGGCCGGCGCCGGCAGGGTGCCGAAGGTGTGCAGGCCGAGGCGGATCTGGGCCTCCTTGAGCTCGCAGAGGTAGCCGTCGGCCGCCTCCAGCTGCCCGTCCAGATCCGGCTGGGCCGTGGCGGGTAGCTGCAGCTCCTCCAGCCGCTTGGCCAGGCGCTCCCGCAGCAGTGGGGCCCGGGCACTGTCCAGCTGGCGCGCTTCCCAGTATTCATCCAGCAGGGCCTCCAGGCCCTGCAGATCCCCGTGTAGCCCAGCCCGGCCCAGGGGCGGGGTGAGGTGGTCGAGGATCACGGCCTGGGCCCGACGCTTGGCCTGGCTGCCCTCGCCCGGGTCGTTGACGATGAACGGGTAGAGATGCGGCAGGGGGCCGAGGGCCCACTCGGGGAAGCAGTCCTGCGACAGCCCCAGCCCCTTGCCGGGCAGCCATTCGAGGTTGCCGTGCTTGCCCACGTGCACCACCACCTGGGCGCCGAAGCTCTGGCGAAGCCAGAGGTACTGGGCCAGGTAGGCATGGGTGGGGGGCAGATCGGGGCTGTGGTAGCTGAGGCTGGGATCCCGGTCGTAGCCGCGCTCGGGCTGGATCAGCACGAGCACCCGGCCGAAGCGCAGGCCCCGCACCGCGAACGCCGGGCCCGTGACCCCATCCGCCAGCACCGCTGGCTCCAGTCCCGCGTCGGCCTCAGGGGGCCCCCAGACCGCCTCCAGCCGTTGGCGACCCTCCAGCGGCAGGGTGGCGTACCACGCCTGGTAGGTGGCGAGGGGCAGGTGGTCCAGGGGAGGGCGATGGCCACTCTCCGGATCGTTGCTGCGACCCTCCAGCAACCGGTGGATGAGGGCGTCGCCATCCGTTGGAAGGCCTGCGGCCATTCCCAGGTCGTAGCCGGCCTGCGCCAGCCAGTCGAGCATCAGGGCGGCGCTGGCCGGGGTGTCGAGGCCGACGCCGTTGGCCAGGCGGCTGTTGCGGTTGGGGTAGTTGGCCAGCACCAGGGCCACGCGGCGGTCGGCGGCCGGCGTGCGGCGCAGGTCGATCCAGGCGCCGGTGAGGCGGGCGATCCAGTCGAGGCGTTCCAGGTCCGGCACGTAGCGGTGCAGGGCCGTGGCCAGGCTGTCGCTGGTGGCGCTCCACTCCTTGAAGGCCCCCACCCGGGTGGTGAGGCGTCCGTCCAGCTCCGGCAGGGCCACCTGGAGGCTGAGGTCCAGGGGCGCCAGGCCGATGCTGCTGGCGCTCCAGGCCCCGCGGCTGCGGCCGCTGCAGAGCACCTGCAGCACCGGCACCCCCAGCCGTTCCCACAGGGGGGCCCCCAGCCCCGCCTCCTCGAAGGACACCGACGCGAAGCCGGTGCCGCAGAGCACCGCCTCCGCCCCCTCCCGGCCCAGCAGATCGGCCACCCCCCGCTGCACGGCCCCGTCCCGCAGGCTGCTCACCCAAAGGGCCCGCGGCGCCAGCCCCCGGCCGCGCAGGGCCTCCAGCAGGGCCTCCATCAGCGCCAGATCCCCCGCCTGCCAGAGGGCCCGGTAGAGGATCACCCCCACCCGGGAGCCGGGCTCATCCCGCCAGTCATGGGGGAGGGGATCGGCGGCCGGTGCGGGCCAGGGTGGCTC
>NZ_JAYGHZ010000437.1:0-1927 GCF_034931285.1 Synechococcus sp. BA-120 BA3 | reverse complement strand
CGCCCACGGCACCCCCCTGCCCCCCGATCTGCCCCTGCTGCAGCGCCTGCTCGAACACCCCCTGCCGCGCGGGGGCAGCGGCCAGGAACCCGGCCCCGACGGCGGCGCCGTGCCGCGCCAGCCCCTGCATCTGCCGATCGCCGCCGATCCGATGGTGTCGATCGTGATCCCGGTGCACAACCAGTACGGCGTCACCCGCCGCTGCCTGGCGGCGATCGCCTACGCCCCCACCCGCATCCCCTTCGAGGTGCTGGTGGTCGACGACGGCTCGACGGACGGCACCGCCGACGCCCTGGCCGCCGAGGCCCCCGGGGTGCGCGTCATCCACCACGACTTCGCCCGCGGCTTCAACCAGGCCTGCTGCAGCGGCGCCGCCGCCGCCCGCGCCCCCTTCCTGGTGCTGCTCAACAACGACACCGAACCCTGCGCCGCCTGGCTGGAGGAGCTGCTCGATCCCTTCGAGCGCTGGGACGACACCGGCCTGGTCGGTGCCCAGCTGCTCTACCCCGACGGCACCCTCCAGGAGGCCGGCGGCATCGTCTGGGGTAACGGCGAACCCTGGAACTACGGCCGGGGCGGCAACCCCCACGACCCCCGCGTCGCCTACGCCCGCCAGGTGGATTACGTCAGCGCCGCCGCCCTCGCCATCCGCCGCGAGCTCTGGAACGCGCTCGGGGGCTTCAGTCCCGAGTTCTCCCCCGCCTACTACGAGGACACCGACCTGGCCTTCAAGGTGCGCCAGGCCGGCCACAGCGTGCGCTACACCCCCCTGGCGCGGGTGATCCACCACGAAGGCCTCAGCTGCGGCACCGACACGGGCGCCGACACCGGCCTCAAGCGCTTCCAGGCCGTCAACGGCCCCGTCTTCCAGCAGAAATGGGGCGAGGCTTTCCAGGGCAGCCTTGAGCCCAGCCACGCCGGCGCCGAAACCATCAAGGACCGCGGCATCCTCGGCCGCGCCCTGTTCCTCGACCAGGAAACCCCCCGGCCCGATCGCGATGCCGGCAGCCACGCCGCCCTGGTGGAGATCGAGCTGCTCCAGGCCCTGGGCTGGAAGGTGACCCTGCTGCCCCTCAACCTCGCCTGGCTGGCCAACTACAGCCAGGAGCTCCAGCGCCGCGGCGTCGAGGTGCTCCATGCCCCCTTCGTGCTCTCCCCCGAGCAGGTCCTGGCCGAACGGGGCGCCAGCTTCGATCTGATCTACCTCACCCGCTACACGGTGGCCGCCGCGGCCCTGCCCCTGATCCAGCGCCACGCCCCCCAGGCCCGCCTGCTGTTCTGCAACGCCGACCTGCACCACCTGCGCCAGCTGCGCGCCGCCCGCGCCGAGGGCCTCGACGGCGAGGCGGCCCGCCGTGCCCTCGACGCGGTGGAGGAGGTGAAGCGCCAGGAGCTGGCGGTGATGCGCCAGGTGGATCTCACCTTCAGCTATTCCGACGTGGAGCGGGCGGTGATCGAGGCCGAGACCCTCGGCGAGGCCGCCACCGCCCCCTGCCCCTGGGTGGTGCACGGCCCGGAGACCCCCGCCCCCCTCGAGGGCCGCAGCGGCCTCGCCTTCCTGGGCAGCTACGGCCACCCCCCCAACCGCGACGCCGTCGAGGCCTTCCTGCAGCAGGTGTGGCCCGCCCTGCTCCAGCAGCGGCCCGAACTGCGCCTCCATCTGTATGGCAGCGGCCTCGATGCCACCCTCGCCGCCCGTTGGGGCGCCGAACCCGGCGTCATCGTCGAGGGCTGGGTGGCCGATCCCGCCACCGTGTACAGCCGCCACCGGCTGTTCGTGGCGCCGCTGCGCTCCGGCGCCGGCCTCAAGGGCAAGGTGGTGGCCGCCGCCGCCCACGGCATCCCCCAGGTGCTCAGCCCCCTGGCCGCCGAGGCCACCGGCCTGCGCCACGGCCAGGAGGTGCTGATCGCCCGCAGCCCCGACGAC
>NZ_JAYGHZ010000436.1:0-1934 GCF_034931285.1 Synechococcus sp. BA-120 BA3 | reverse complement strand
GAGCTGGGACTGCCACGCCGCGGCGAGGCGCTGCTGGGGCTGCATCGCCCGGCCGACCGCGAGGAGCTGCAGCGCTGCCGCCGGCGCCTGGTCTTCGATGAGTTCCTGCTGCTGCAGCTGGCCCTCGGGCAGCGGCGGGAGCGCCTGCGCCGCTCTCCGGCCCCGCCGCTGCTCCTGCCCAGCGGTGGCGAGGACCTGGTGAGCCGCTTCCTCGACGTGCTGCCCTTTCCCCTCACCGGCGCCCAGAGCCGCGTGCTGGCGGAGATCCGCGCCGACATGGAGCGCCCCCAGCCCATGGCCCGGCTGGTCCAGGGGGACGTGGGCAGCGGCAAGACGGTGGTGGCCCTGGCGGCCCTGCTGGGTGCCATCGCCGCGGGGTGCCAGGGGGCCCTGATGGCGCCCACCGAGGTGCTGGCGGCCCAGCACTTCCACAAGCTGGCCGGCTGGCTGCCCCAGCTCGACGTCAGCATCGACCTGCTCACCGGCTCCACCCCGGCTCGCCGGCGCCGCCAGGTGCTTCAGGACCTGGCCAACGGCCAGGTGAAGCTGCTGGTGGGGACCCACGCCCTGCTCGAGGATCCGGTGCAGTTCGACCGCCTGGGGCTGGTGGTGGTCGATGAACAGCACCGCTTCGGCGTGCGGCAGCGCAACCGGTTGCTGGCCAAGGGGCTCCAGCCCCATCTGCTGACGATGACCGCCACACCGATTCCCCGCACCCTGGCCCTCTCCATCCATGGCGATCTGGACCTCAGCCAGATCGATGAACTGCCACCGGGCCGCACGCCGATCCGCACCCGGCTGCTGCGGGGATCCGAGCGCGCCGGTGCCTGGGAGCTGGTGCGCCAGGAGGTGGCCAAGGGGCAGCGGGCCTATGTGGTGCTGCCCCTGGTGGAGGAATCGGAGAAGGTCGACCTGCGCTCGGCAGTGGAGGTGCACCGGCACCTCGATGAGGAGGTGTTTCCCGAGCTCACGGTGGGGCTGCTGCACGGGCGGATGACCGGCGAGGAAAAGCAGCGGGCCATCGGCGCCTTCCAGGAGGGCCGCTCCCAGGTGCTGGTGTCCACCACGGTGGTGGAGGTGGGGGTGGACGTGCCGGAGGCGAGCGTGATGGTGATCGAACATGCCGAGCGCTTTGGCCTGGCCCAGCTGC
This sequence comes from Synechococcus sp. BA-120 BA3, assembly GCF_034931285.1. Classification (NCBI taxonomy): domain Bacteria; kingdom Bacillati; phylum Cyanobacteriota; class Cyanophyceae; order Synechococcales; family Synechococcaceae; genus Synechococcus; species Synechococcus sp. BA-120 BA3. The sequence goes on along the minus strand of NZ_JAYGHZ010000436.1, from coordinate 784 downwards.
ACCAGCTGCGGGGCCGGGTGGGTCGGGGGGCCGCCGCCTCCCATTGCCTGCTGCTGCATGAGGGCGACAACGCCATGGCCCACCAGCGGCTGGAGCTGCTGGCCCGCAGCAGCGACGGCTTCGAGATCGCCGAGATGGACCTGCGGCTGCGGGGCCCCGGCCAGGTGCTCGGCACCCGCCAGTCGGGCCTGCCGGACCTGGCCCTGGCCAGCCTCAGCGACGACGGCGCCGTGCTGGAGGAGGCGCGCATGGCGGCACGGCGGATCCTGGCGGAGGATCCCCAGCTGGCCCGCCACCCGCACCTGCGCGAGGCCCTCGAGGCCCAGCGGCGCCGCTCGGTGGAGGCGGCCCAGTTGAATTGACCCAGACCACCGGCCCACCAGCCCGACCCGCGCCCGCCGCCCCCATGCCGCCCCTGCGCCCCTGGAGTCCGATCCCCATCACCGACGGGGGGGAGCCCCTGGTTGATCTGCCGCCGAGCCTGTGGCGGCTGGAGCCCCATCCCTACCAGGCCCTGGGGGCCCCCTATGGCCCCGGTGCCAGTCCGTTCCGGCTGCGCAGGGGGGTGATCGAGCGGCTGGAGAAGGCCCAGCAGCAGCTGCAGCAGCGGCGGCCCGACTGGCGGCTGGCCATCTTCGACGCCTGGCGCCCCATCGCCGTGCAGGCGTTCATGGTGCGCCAGGCCTTCCGTGAGGCCTGCCGCGAACGGGGCCTCGACCCCGACGCCTTTGGCCTTCCCCAGCAGACGGTGGCGGCGGAGGTGGATCGCTTCTGGGCCCCACCC
>NZ_JAYGHZ010000435.1:0-1940 GCF_034931285.1 Synechococcus sp. BA-120 BA3 | reverse complement strand
GCGCTCCCCAGCGCCCCAGCCGGTCGAGGCGGGTGCTGCCGTCGCTCTCGAACAGGAGCGTGGGCAGATCCTCCTGGTCGGCGGGGCCGAAGCGCACCCGGTCCCCCGCGCGCAGCACCAGCCCCCGCACCCGCCGGCCCCGCCACCACAACCCGTTGGTGGAGCCGGCGTCGCTCAGCAGCCAGTGCCCGCCATGGTTCTCCAGCAGGGCATGGTGGCGGCTGACCGCCGTGTGGTCGATGACGATGGCATTGTCGGCGGCGCGGCCGATCCGGTAAAGGCTGCCGTGCAGGGGCTGCTCCAGCTCCGGCAGGCCGGGCTGAAGCACCGTGAGCCGGGGGCCGGGGGTGCGGGGACGCAGCCGCTGCTCCAGCCCTTCAAGGATGGCGGTCGGCATGGGGTCGCAGCAGGTCGATGAGGAAGCAGGCCACGGCCAGGTTGATGGCGACGTCGGCGAGGTTGAAGATCGGGAAATGGATCGGGACGAACTCGAGGAAGTCCACCACGGCCCCGTGGCGCCAGCGGTCGATGCCGTTGCCGACGGCGCCCCCGAGCAGCAGTCCCAGGGCCAGCACGTTCCAGAGGCCGGCGGGAGGACGCCAGAGGATCCAGAACAGCAGGCCAAGGCTCACCAGAGCGCTCACCAGGCCCAGCTGGTTCGACGCTCCGGCGAAGAGGCTGAAGGCCGCCCCGGTGTTGCTGACGCGCTGCAGCTGCAGCAGGCCGGGCAGCAGCGGCTGGATGCTGCCGCTGGCCAGGTTCTCCACGGCCCAGCGCTTGCTGAGCTGATCCAGGCCCACCGCGAGGGCCGCCAGCAGCAGGGGCACCAATCGCCGTCGCAGGGTTCGGGTCGTCATGAGGGCACCAGCAGCAGACGGCGCAGCAGCCAGGCCAGGACACCGGCGGCGCAGCAGAGCAGCAGCTGGGGCAGCAGGGCCAGGCTGTAGCCCACCACCAGGGTGACGGTGTCCCCGCCCCAGCGTCCGGCCAGGCTGCCCAGGAGCAGGTTGGCGAGGCCGCAGAGATGCAGCACCACCAGGCCGATGGCGGCGGCGCCGGCGAGGGTCAGGGGATCGTCCATGCCCGGCTGGCGCGCCAGCTTGCCGGTGATCCAGGCAGCCGGCAGGAAGCCCGCCAGGTAACCGAAGCCCGGATCGAGCAGGTAGCCGATGCCGCCCCCTTCGTGGAACACCGGCAGCTGGAACAGACCGACACTGAGATAGGCCACGGCGGCCAGGGTGGCACTGCGGGGGCCGCAGACCAGGGCTGTGAGCAGCAGGGCCGGCACCTGCAAGGTGATGCCCAGCGGTCGCACGGCCCAGCCCGCCGCCTCATGGACCGGAAAGGCCGCCGGCACCAGACCGCCGACGAGGATCAGGAGAAGGCCGGCGATCGCTCCGCTCCAGGTGGCAAGGGCCCGCAATGAACCGTCCGTGGCTGGCGCCCATCCTGCTGCAGCTAGGTTCAGCTGAGAAGGGCCCCCCAGCCCGCCCGCCGGGCACCCGTACCGATGCCGGATTCGACCCCCACCGACCCGCCCGCCGCGGAGGAGACGGCGCCGCCGGTTCCTCCGGTGGAGATCCACCTGGGGGATGCGGTGCGGCTGCGCCAGCCGCTCCGCTACCTCAAGACCGCCGACCCGATGCCGATGCTGCGTCCCCCGGACCTGGTGGATCCGGGGGAGGTCGGGCGCGTGGTGGAGATCCGGGCCCTGGACCTGCGGGCCATCCGTTTCCGCCGCGGCACCTTCCTGATCAACGCGACGGATCTGGAACCCCTCCCTGCGGACGGCTGAGGCCGTGGCTCTGCCAGGCCTGGTGCGCCTGAGCCAGGGCCGGGGCGGGGCCCACCAGGCTCAGGGACGGGGAGGCGAGCCAGCGGCGGGCGGCGGCGCGCAGGTCCTCGGCGCCCAGGCCAGGGGCCCGCTCCAGCACCCGGCG
>NZ_JAYGHZ010000434.1:0-2004 GCF_034931285.1 Synechococcus sp. BA-120 BA3 | reverse complement strand
GCCCCAGGCTGAAGGGCGTGCCCGCAGCCCCGGTCCCGTGACCCGCCGACCCATGGCCATGGGTGCCGTGGCCCGCGGCCGCGGCCATGGTGAGCACCTCGGGCCAGTGCCGGCACCCCCACAGCCACCAGAACAGCAGGGTGGCCAGCGCCAGCAGCAGCACCACGAGGGTGAAGCGGCCGGCGACCCGGTCGGCCAGACCCTGGATCGGGGCCTTGCGGGCCTGGGCCCGCTCCACCAGGCGCACGATGCGGGCGATGGCGCTGTCGGCACCACTGCGGCGCACCTCCAGCACCAGGGAGCTCTCCAGGTTGAGCAGGCCGGCGGCCAGCTCGCTGCCCGGTTCCACGGCCTGCGGCCGGGATTCGCCGGTGAGGCTGGAGGCATCCACGCGCGAGCGGCCCTCCAGCACCACCCCGTCCACCGGCACCCGGTCACCCGGCAGCAGCCGCAGCCGGTCGCCCGGCCGCAGCCCCCCCACCCGCACCTGGCGGGGGGGGTCGTCGCCCAGGAGCAGCAGGGCATGGTCGGGCTGGAGGGCGCCCAGCTCCTCGATGGCCCGGCCGGTGCGGTAGCGGGCGCGCTCCTCGAGGAAGCGGCCGGTGAGGACGAAGCCGAGCAGCATCACCGGCTCGTTGAAATAGCAGGGCCAGCCGCTGGCCGGCCACAGCCAGCCCACCAGGCTGGAGAGGTAGGCGCTGGCCACCCCCAGCCCCACAAGGGTGTCCATGCCGGGCACACCGGCCAGGGCCGAGCGGACGCCGCGGACCAGGATCGGCCGGCCGGGGAAGGCCAGGGCCAGGGTGGCCACCAGGGCGTGAAACCAGGGGCTGCCCAGCAGCGGCCAGGGACCGCCCCAGGCCAGCCGGCCCGCATCGGCCAGGTGCCCCAGGCCGGAGACGAGCAGCAACAGCAGGGCTACAAGCAGCTGGCGCCAGTGGCGCCACCACTGCTCGGCCTGGCGCCGCTCCCGCTGGCTGGCCGGCTCCGGCTCCTGGGGACGCGGCCGGGCCTGGAAACCCAGGCCCTCGAGGCTGCCCAGCAGGGCGGGCAACGGATCCACGGCGCTGCCATCGGGTCCCTCGACCCGGGGCTCCAGGTCCACCCAGGCGGTGCGGGTCAGCAGATTGACGCTCGCCTGGCGCACCCCTGCGGTCTGCAGGAGGCGCCGCTCCACGGCGCGGACGCAGCCGCCGCATTTCATACCCTCGACATCGAGGAGCAACGGCTCGCGGGGGCTGCTGGCGGGGGGGGTGGCGCTCAAGCGGGGGTTGCCGGTGCTGGGTGCCGGAGCGGGGGGGCCGGGCCCCAGGCTAGGAGCCGCCACGCCGTTGCCCCGGCCGCCCGAGGCAGGATGGGGGGACGATCCGGACCTGGACCCTTGCCCCGCTCGCAGCGCAACGACAATTTCATCGACAAGAGCTTCACGGTCATGGCCGACCTGATCGTCAAGCTGCTGCCGATCGATCCCAAGGCGAAGGAGGCCTACGTCTATTACCGCGACGGCCTCTCGGCCCAGAACGACGGCGACTACGCCGAGGCGCTGGAGAACTACGAGGAGGCCCTGAAGCTCGAGGAGAACAGCATCGACCGGGGCGAGATCCTCAAGAACATGGCGATCATCTTCATGAGCAACGGCGAGGAGGAGAAGGCCCTCGACTATTACCGCCAGTCCCTGGACGCCAACGGCAACTCCCCCTCCTGCCTCAAGAACATGGGCCTGATCTACGAGAAGTGGGGGCGGCTCGCCGAGGAGACCGGCGACCAGGATGCGGCCGACCGCTGGTTCGACGAGGCGGCCGTGCACTGGACCAAGGCGGTGCGCCTCTACCCGGGCGGGTACCTGGACATCGAGAACTGGCTCAAGTCCTCCGGCCGCAGCAACGTCGACGTCTACTTCTGAGCCCCCGGCTCAGTCCCCGTCGGCGGGATTCACCCCCAGGCCGGCCACCAGGGCCTCGGCCACCGTGGCCGCCTCCAGCAGCTGCAGGCCCAGGCCGGCCG
>NZ_JAYGHZ010000433.1:0-2022 GCF_034931285.1 Synechococcus sp. BA-120 BA3 | reverse complement strand
CCATCGCCGGGGTGCGCCAGGTGGCGGCCCTGGAGGACCCGGTGGGCCGGCGCCAGCTGCACACCGAACTGGATGAGGGGCTGGTGCTGGAGCGCCTGAGCGTGCCCCTGGGGGTGCTGGGGGTGATCTTCGAGGCCCGGCCCGACGCGGTGATGCAGATCGCCTCGCTGGCGATCCGCTCCGGCAACGGCGCCCTGCTCAAGGGGGGACGGGAGGCCAGCCGCAGCTGCCAGGCGATTGCGGCGGCCCTGCAGCGGGGCCTGGCCGGCAGCACCGTCGACCCCGGCTGCCTGGCGCTGCTCACCAGCCGCGAGGAGAGCCTGGGGCTGCTGCGGCTCGATGGCCTGGTGGACCTGATCATTCCCAGGGGGTCGAATGCCCTGGTGCGCTTCATCCAGGACAACACCCGCATCCCCGTGCTGGGCCACGCCGACGGCATCTGCCATCTGGTTGTGGATCGGGCCGCCGACCCGGCCCTGGCCCTGCGCATCGCCCTGGACAGCAAGACCCAGTACCCGGCGGCCTGCAATGCCATCGAGACCCTGCTGGTGCACCAGGCCATTGCCCCCGCCTTCCTGAAGGCGGCGCTGCCGGCCTTCGCCGCGGCGGGGGTGGAGCTGCGCGGTGATGCCGGCGCCTGCGCCCTGGGGGTGGCTGTGGCCGCCGGCCCCGGCGCCTGGGACACCGAGTACTCCGATCTGATCCTCAACGTGAAGGTGGTCGAGGATCTGGAGGCGGCCCTGGAGCACATCCGCCGCCACGGCTCCCGGCACACCGATGCGATCGCCACCACCGATCCGGCGGCCGCCGACCGGTTCCTGCGGGCGGTGGACAGCGCCGGGGTGTTCCTCAACTGCTCCACCCGCTTCGCCGACGGCAACCGCTACGGCTTCGGCGCCGAGGTGGGCATCAGCACCCAGACCCTGCCGCCGCGGGGGCCGGTGGGGCTCGAGGGGCTGGTCACCTACCGCTACCGACTGCGGGGCGAGGGCCACATCGCCGCCGACTATGCCGACGGGACGCGGAGCTTCAGCCACCGCCCCCTGCCCCTGTGACCGAGGCCATCCACGTAAGGGGCCTGCGGCTCTGGGCCCACGTGGGGGTGTACGAGCAGGAGCGTCGCCACGGCCAGTGGTTCGAGCTGGCCTTCTCCCTCGGGGTCGACCTGGGCGCCGTCGCCCGCAGCGACGACCTCAGCCAGGGCTTCGACTACGGCCGCGGCATCGCGGCGCTGCAGGAGCAGGCCCGCAGCGTCCGCTGCCTCACCCTGGAGCACTACAGCGAGCAGATCCTCGATGCGCTGGAGGCCTGCTATGGGCCCATCCCCCTGGCGGTGGAGCTGAGCAAGTGCCAGGTGCCGGTTCCCGGCTTCGACGGCAGCGTGGCTGTCAGCCGCAGGCGGCGCTGGGGGTGAGGGGTCGGGGAGCACATCCTCAATGGCCTGCCGAAGGCGAGAATCCCGGCTCTGCGACCGGGTTCCATGACGACGGACCTGCGGCCCGGCCCGTCCGGGGGTGGTACCCGACCCGATGAACGCCTCCTGCGCCGGGCCACCGGCCTCGGTGGCGCGCTGATCATCGGCCTGGGGTCGATCCTGGGGACCGGCGTGTTCGTCAGCCTGGCCCTGGCGGCCCAACCCGCCGGCGAGGCCCTCCCCCTGGCCATCCTGCTCGCGGGCCTGCTGGCGGGAGCCAACGGGCTCTCGGCCGCCCAGCTGGCGGCGGTGATGCCGGTGAGCGGCGGCAGCTACGAATACGGCCGCCGCCTGCTCTCGCCCCTGGCCGGCTTCACCGCCGGCTGGCTGTTTCTCTGTGCCAAGACAGCGTCGGCGGCAGCCGCCGCCCTCGGCCTGGCCGCCTATCTGGGGACCCTGCTGGGGGTGGATCCCCTCGGCGTGCGCTGGTGGCCGCCGCTGGCGGTGGCGTTGATCACCTTGGCGGCCCTGGCGGGGCTGCGGCGCAGCCAGTGGCTCAACAGCCTGCTGGTGGGGAGCACCCTGCTGAGCCTGGTGCTGTTCGTGGC
>NZ_JAYGHZ010000432.1:0-2052 GCF_034931285.1 Synechococcus sp. BA-120 BA3 | reverse complement strand
AGCCGGCCCCGCTTCGACGGGTCGGGCCGGGTGATGCTGGGCGAGCTGCGTCGCCTCCCCGCCGCCGCCGCCGCCCGGGTGCCATGAGCCGCCGTTCTGACCTGGCGCGCTACCTGGCCTCGCGCCTGGCCCTGGCTCCGGTGATGCTCTGGCTGATCGCCTCGCTGGTGTTCCTGCTGCTGCGGGTGGCCCCCGGCGATCCGATCGACGCCCTGCTGGGCACCCGCGCCCCGGAGGCGGCCCGCGCCGCCCTGCGGGCCCAGCTCGGTCTGGATCTGCCCCTGCCCGAGCAGTACGGCCGGTTCCTCGGCCATCTGCTGCGGGGCGACCTGGGCACCTCGCTCACCAACGGCGAACCGGTGACCGGCATCATCCAGACCAGCCTGCCCGCCAGCCTGGAACTCGGCGTGGTGGCCCTGCTGCTGGCCGCCGTGGTGGGTCTGGCGGTGGGGTTCAGCGGCATTGCCCGCCCGGAGGGACGCATCGATCTGGCCGGCCGGCTTTACGGCATCGGCACCTACGCCCTGCCCCCCTTCTGGGCCGCGATGGTGGTGCAGCTGGTGTTCGCCGTCTGGCTGGGCTGGCTGCCGGTGGGGGGACGCTTCCCCGCCACCCTGATGCCGCCGGAAGGCACGGGCTTCTACCTGCTCGACAGCCTCCGGGCCGGCGACTGGGGCCAGCTGGCCGGCAGCCTGCGCCACCTAGTGCTGCCGGCGGCCACCCTGGGCCTGCTGCTCAGCGGCATCTTCACCAATGCCCTGCGGCTCAACCTGCGCCGTGCCCTCGGCTCCGACTATGTGGAGGCGGCCCGCAGCCGGGGCCTGAGTGAGCGACGGGTGGTGCTGCACCATGCCCTGCCCAACGCCCTGCTGCCCGTGCTGACGATCACCGGCATCACGGTGGCTTCCCTGATCGGCGGCGCCCTGCTGATCGAGGTCACCTACTCCTGGCCGGGCATCGCCTTCCGGCTGCAGGAGGCGATCGCCCAGCGCGATTATCCCGTGGTGCAGGGCATCGTGGTGGTGGTGGCGGCCCTGGTGGTGCTGGTGACCGTGCTGGTGGACCTGCTGGTGGCCCTGCTCGATCCGCGCATCCGCTTCTGAGCCCCTGTCCTGGGGCGAGGCCGCCGCGTCAGGGCTTCAGAGCGGCCTTCCAGCGCCGGGCGGCGGCGGCATCGAGCACATCGAGGGTCACCCCCTGCTGCACCCGCCGCTGGGCCGGCAGCAGCAGGGGCTGCTCCAGGGTCTGGAGGTATTCGGTGGTCAGGCGCAGCAGCGCCGACTGCACCAGGGCCGGGTCCACCCCCACCAGATCCTCATCGAGGCGGAACAGCACCTCGTCGGTGGGCATCAGCCGCACGGGGGAGAAATGGCTGCCCCCCTCCACCATCACCAGCCGGCTGCGGGGATCCCTGGCCTGGAGGAAGAGGCGCAGCTGCTCCTCCAGCGGCGGCGTCACCAGGTCAAGGCTGCCGCCGACCATCAGCACCGGCACCCCCAGGGAGGCCAGCCCCCGCCGCGGCCAGAGCAGGCTGCCGAAGCTGTTGAGCAGCACCAGCCCCCGCAGGTCGGCGGGGGGGGAGGAGCGCTTCGGCAGGTCGGTGCTGGGCAGCTGGCACTGCAGCAGCCGCGAGGGGTTGGCGATCGGCAGGCGGTCGAGGGCCTTGCGGCAGCGCTCGGCGAGACCCGCCTCCGGCACCACCCCCGCCGCCAGCAGGGCGGAGAGGGCCCCCATCGAATGGCCGAAGAGCACCACCCCCCGGCCCCGCACGGAGAACTCGCCCCGGCGCTGGGCCCCCATCAGCACCGCCCGTACCACCGAGGGCTGGGGGCCGGCCAGCAGCAGGAACAGGGCCATGGCCCCGGCCCCCAGGCCCAGCCGCGCCCAGCGGCCGAGGCCCCGGCCGATGGCCAGCACCGCACCCAGCAGGCCCGTGAGGTGGAACCCGGAGGCCGCCAGGGCATGGGAGAGCCCGGCGACGCGGCAGTCGGCGCGCAGCCCGGCGGGCCGGGGCCCCACGGCGCCTGTCTCGTATTCCCCTCTGACGCTGCC
>NZ_JAYGHZ010000431.1:0-2083 GCF_034931285.1 Synechococcus sp. BA-120 BA3 | reverse complement strand
GCCAGGGGCACCTCGGCGGGCGGACGCCGCAGCCGGTAGCCCCCCTGACGGCCCCGGCGGGCCTCCACCAGGGCGGCCCGACGCAGCTTGAGCATCAGCTGCTCCAGCATCGGGCCGGGCAGGTCCTGGGCTTCGGCCAGGGCGCTCACAGACTGCCAGCGCGGCGGATCGAGGGCCAGCTCCAGCAGGGCCTTGAGGGCGTAGATGCCGCTGCGGCGCAGCATCAGCGGCCGGCCGCCAGGCGCTCCAGGACGTGCTCCAGGGTGTAGCCGAACAGGGCGGGATCGGGCTCGCCGCGGCCCAGATCGTCCAGGCCCAGCTCGCTCCAGCGGCCATCCACCCGGGCCTCCAGGGCGGCATCCCGGCCCAGGGCCTGGCCCCAGTCGTGGCGTTTCTCCGGGCCGATCTTGGTGGTGGCATCAATCGCCAGCCGGCCGCCCAGCCCCAGCCGCTCGCTGGCGAAGTCGAGCGAGTCGAAGGGGGTGTCCTCCAGCACGAACAGGTCCCGCTGGGGATCGACCTGGGCGCTGATCGCCCAGATCACCTGGCGCGGGTCGCGGATCGCGATCGACTTGTCCACCACCACGACGAACTTGGTGTAGGTGAACTGGGGCAGGGCGCTCCAGAAGGCCATGGCCGCCCGTTTGGCCTGGCCCGGGTAGGCCTTGTCGATGGCGATCACCGCCAGCTTGTAGCTGAGGCCCTCCATGGGCAGGAAGAAATCGACGATCTCCGGGATCTGCTGGCGCAGGATCGGCGTGTAGATCCGGTTCAGGGCGATCGCCAGCATCGCCTCCTCCTTCGGCGGACGGCCGCTGAAGGTGGTCAGGAAGATGGGGTCACGGCGCTGGGTGACGCAGTGGAAGCGCACCAGGGGCGAGTCCTCCTCGCCGCCGTAGAAACCCATGTGGTCGCCGCAAGGGCCGTCCGGCAGCACCTCCCCGGGCGTGATCGTGCCCTCGAGCACCACCTCGCTGTGGGAGGGCACCTCCAGATCCAGGGTCTTGCAGCGGGCCAGCCGCACCCCCTCACCGGCGTAGAGGCCGGCGAACAGCCATTCGCTCAGCTGCACCGGGATCGGTGTGGCCGCCGCCATCACCAGCAGCGGATGGACGCCGATGGCCACCGCCACCTCCAGCTTGCGCCCCAGCGCCGCCGCCTTGCGCAGGTGCCGGGCCCCGCCCCGCACGCTCAGCCAGTGGACGGTGGCCGTGTTGATCGACTGGCGCTGCAGCCGGTAGACGCCGACGTTCGGGACTCCGGTTTCCGGGTCCTTGGTGATCACCAGCCCCAGGGTGATCACCCCGCCCGCATCCCCCGGCCAGGGCCGCAGCAGCGGCAGGCGTTCCAGGTTCACCTCGTCGCCGCGCAGCACCTGCTGGTGGCAGGGGGGGGTGAGGTCGAGGTCGGGGCGGGCCCGCACCAGGTCCCAGAACACCCCGCCGAACTTCATCACCTCCTTGAGGCCCTTGGGGGGCCGGGGCTGCTGCAGCAGGGCCAGCTTCTCCCCGAGGGCCTCAAGCTCCTCGGGCCGCTCCATGCCCATGCTCCAGAGCACCCGTTCCACGGTGCCCATCAGGTTCACCGCCACCGGCATGGGGGAGCCGATCACGTTCTCGAACAGCAGGGCCGGCCCACCCATGGCCAGCACCCGGTCGGCGATCGCGGCCAGTTCGAGGTCCGGATCCACCGGCGCCGTGATGCGCCGCAGCTGGCCGCGCCTGTCGAGCAGGGCCATGAAATCCCGCAGGTTCCGCTGCCGCCCCAGGGCTTTGCCGATCCCGTCTGCCACCACCCCCGCCACGTCGTCCTGCGCCGTCGAGCTGCTGCCTACTGTGACGCACCCCCGTGACGATCGCGTTCCGTGCTGCTCTCCTATTTCCACACCTCCGAAGCCGTTCCTCCCCTGCTGCCCCCCGAAGAGGACGGCCCGGACGCCGCCGTGGTCATCGACGTGCTGCGGGCCACCACCACGATCGCCTGGGCCCTGGAGAACGGGGCCGAGGCGATCCAGGCCTTCGCCGACCTCGCCAGCCTCGAGGCCGCCGCCGCCGACTGGCCCGCCGCCCGGCGACTCCGGGCC
>NZ_JAYGHZ010000430.1:0-2138 GCF_034931285.1 Synechococcus sp. BA-120 BA3 | reverse complement strand
GTCTGTGCCCTCCCGACGCCCGACCTGTCGCCGATCAATCCGAATACATTGAGCGTGGATGATGCGCCGCGGCTGGTGATGCTGTCCGAGGGGCGGCTCAATCCGGCCCGGGCGCGCGCCGCCAGCCACAGGCCCAGGCCGCTCCAGAGCACCACCAGGCCCAGGCAGAGGCCGGTCCAGGCCGGCAGCCCCCAGCCGTCCACCACCAGCGGCGCCACCACGGTGATCACGCCCCCGGCCAGCAGGGGCTGGAGCAGCAGCTGCTTGATCGAGAAGGCCGTCACCGCCTGGCTGCGGTCGCCCGGGTCGGCCATGCGCAGCAGCAGCAGGCCGCTGGCGGCCACGCCCGTGGCCTGGCCGAATTCGATGATCGCCCGTTCGAACCAGTCGGGCGGCAGGATCCGCGGCGCCAGCAGCAGGATCACCCCCAGGTTCCACAGCAGGCCCACCAGCGCCAGCACCGTCAGGGGGATCCAGTCGTGGGCCAGCAGGCTCAGGTCCAGGCAGGCGGTGGCGGCGGTGATCAGCAGATCGGCGGAGATCGTGCCGGTCTGCCCCTGGATGGCGGTCGAGACCCACTGGGTCTGGCCGCTCTTCTCCAGGATCAGGCGCACCAGCAGGGAACCCACCAGGGCCAGGGGGAACACCGGCAGGGCGTCGATCACCAGGGCGAAGACCCCGCCGCTGGCGTCGGCGACGACCCGCAGGGCCGCCAGCGCCCCGCAGCCGAACAGCACCGCCACCCCCGCCAGGCCCAGGTTCACGGCCCAGTCGGCGAGCTGACGCCACAGGGCCGGCACCTCCACGGTGCCCGCCTCCAGGGGCAGATCCATCGGCACCTCCTGCAGCGGCGGGGTCTCCCCTTCGACGATCGCCATCGCCTCCTCGATCGGCAGCGCGTCGGGGAACATCAGCCAGCGCCTGGCCCGGGCCAGCACCACCAGCAGGCCCCCCACCACCGTGGACACCAGCAGCCCGACGGTGGCCATGGCCAGCCCCAGGGCCTGGGCCCCCTCCAGCCCCAGCCGCTCGTAGGTGGGCCCCATGGCGGCGGCCGAGCCGTGCCCGCCCTCGTAGGCCACCTCGATCAGGCAGGCCATCACCGGGCTCACCCCCAGCCAGGGCTGCAGCACCAGCAGCACCGCCAGTCCCGCCACCAGGAACTGGCCGAAGGCCAGGGTGAGGGCCAGCAGCACCTGGGCCGAAAGCGGGCGCCACAGGCCCCCCAGCTTCGGCAGCGGCTTGCCCAGCAGCAGGGTGGCGAACACCAAGGTGAGCAGGGGCAGGGGCAGCTGGTCCCAGAGGTCGATCACCCGCTGGGGCAGCAGGGGCAGCAGCCCGGCCGGGGCCACCACCAGCCCCAGGCCGCCCGCCAGCAGGGCCTCCGGCAGTCCCCAGCGCTTCATGCCCAGCAGGCCGCCGAGGCCGGCGCCGATCAGCAGCAGCGCCGTGAGGGCGGCCAGGGCCAGGGCCAGCCACTCCACCCGATCCACCACCCCCGGCACCAGCGATGCGATCACAGGCGGAAGTGGCGGCGGAAGAAGGCTTCGGTGGCCTCGAGCACCGCGGTGCGCACCCTGCTGTCACGGAAGCCGTGGCCCTCCCCGGGGATCAGGTGCAGCTCCGTCTCCAATCCGCGTCGCCTGAGCGCGTCCACCATCCGCTCACTCTGACTGGCCGGCACCACCCGGTCGTCGAGGCCGTGGAAGAACAGCACCGGTGCCGTGATCCGCGCCGCATGCCGCAGGGGCGAGCGCGCTTCGTAGAGGGCCCGGGCCCCGGGCCAGGGGCCGATCAGGGTCTCGGTGTAGCGGGCCTCGAAGCGATGCTCCACCGCCAGCAGGGACTCCGGATCGGTCACCGGGTAGCGGACGGCGCCGGCGGTGAACACGTCGGTGAAGCACAGCGCGGCCAGCACGGTGAAGCCCCCGGCACTGCCGCCCTCGAAGGCCACCCTGGCCGGGTCGGCCTTGCCCGCGGCCACCACGGCCCTGGCGGCGGCGGCGCAGTCGGCCACGTCCACCACGCCCCACTGGCCGTCAAGCCGCTGCCGGTAGGCCCGGCCGAAGCCGGTGGAGCCGCCGTAGTTGACGTCCACCACGCCCCAGCCGCGGCTGGTCCAGAACTGGATGGCCAGG
>NZ_JAYGHZ010000429.1:0-2140 GCF_034931285.1 Synechococcus sp. BA-120 BA3 | reverse complement strand
GCTCTGGCGACTGGACCAGTCCACCGAGGCCTGGGAGACCTGGCGCCACCGCCGCGGGCGCCGCGCCCCGGAGGGCAGCCGGGAGCTGCTGCTGGAGGGGCGGCTGCGCCAGGGGGTCGGCGACGACTGGACCGGTTTCGGGCTGCTGGAGCAGGCCACGCTGAAGCTCGACGGCGACCAGTGCGCCCTGGAACGCGAGCTGGAACGCAGCCTGCATCCGCTGCGCTTCGAGGCAGCCTTCCGGGCGGCCGCCAGCCAGGGCGGGCTGCCGATGGAGCTGCTGCTGGGGGTGGCCAAGCAGGAGTCGCGCTTCACTCCGGCGGTGCGCTCGCCGGTGGGCGCCACGGGCCTGATGCAGCTGATGCCGGCCACCGCCGCCGAACTGGCCGGTGGGCCAGTGCCGGAATCGGGGCTGGAGGACCCGGCCGCCAACGCCAGCCTCGGCAGCCGTTACCTGGCGAAAATGCTGCGCCAGTGGGACGGCGACCCCCTGCTGGCGGTGGCCAGCTACAACGCCGGGCCGGGCGCCGTGGCCGGCTGGGTGAACCCCCAGCTGCGCAGCGACCCGGAACTGTGGGTGGAGGCGATCCCCTACCCCGAAACCCGCCTGTATGTGAAGAAGGTGCTGGGCAACGTCTGGAGCTACCAGCAGGGCAGCGAGCCCGACTGCTGATTCAGCGCACCAGCATGCGGCCGAAGTTGGCGCCGCCGAGCACCAGCAGGGTGAGCACCCCGGCCAGCACCAGCGGCGGCGGCACCACCCGCACCCGCAGCAGGTCGAGCCGGGCCAGCAGCACGGCCGACCCCATGATCAGCACGTTGGCCAGCACGTTGAGGTGCAGCAGGTAGAGGCCGCCGACGGTGACCAGCAGCAGGGTGACCACCAGGCTCACCACCCGGCTGGCGGCCATCAGGATCGACAGCTGGCGGATCACCAGGTCCGGCATGGTGCAGACGAACACGATCAGCATCGCCTGCAGGCACTCGGCCGACCAGATCAGGGTGGTGAGCTCCTGCACCTGCGTGCCGCCGGCCTCGAGGGCATGGCTCCAGTGCATGCCCTGGTAGGTGCTGACACCCATCAGCACCAGCAGCATCGGGGCCTGCAGCGGCAGCAGCATCAGCCGGACGACCTCCTTCATGGCTCCAGCACCAGGGTGATGGCCTCCAGCGGGCAGCTGGGGATGCACTGTTCGCAGACCAGGCAGCGGGAGGCCTCGAAATGGAGCCGCTGGCTGGCCGGGGTGTAGTCGAGAGCGCCGCTGGGGCAGACGCTGGAGCAGATGCCGCAGTCGACGCAGCGCTCCGGATCGATGCGGATCTCGCCGGGGGCGCGGTTGAGCCCCAGGCCCTGGCTCTCCAGCCAGTCTTCGGCGGCGTCGAGCTCGTCGATGTCGCCGGAGAGCTCCACCACCATGGTGCCGCTCTGGTTGGGGGCGATCTGGGCTCGCAGGATCTTGGCGGCGATGTCGAAGTCGACCGCCAGGCGATAGGTGATCGGCTGATGCACCGCCTCGGAGGGGAAGTGGAGAGTGAGGCGCCGTTTCACCGCTCCAGGCCAGGAAAACTGACGCTAGCAACGTTGTCCGGAGCCAGCTCCCGTGTGCCGGCGCCCGGCTGGTGGGCCGACGCTGCCAGAGTGGGCGCCGTTCCGTGTCGCCGCCGTCCATGGCCCCGTCGGGCAGTTCCCCCCCCTCCTCCCTCGGCCGCACCGAGCGCATGGTGCTGGCGGCCGTGGCGGCCGTGCTGGTGGTGCTGATGGTGTGGCTACGGGGCGGCCTGCATCCGGAAGCGCCCCTGGAGCGCCTGGCCCGCCAGTCGCCCGAGTTCAGCGTGGCCCTGGCCGACGGCCGGCCCACCCTGGTGGAGTTCTACGCCGACTGGTGCGAGGCCTGCCGTTCGATGGCGCCGGCGATGGAGCGGATCGAGCGCCAGCAGCACGGCCGGATGGATGTGGTGCTGCTCAATGTCGACAACCCCCGCTGGCAGCCGGAGCTGGAGCGCTACGACGTCAACGGCATCCCCCAGCTGGAGTTCTTCGATGCCGCCGGCGGCTCCGTGGGCCGCTCGATCGGCGCCCGCAGCGGTGCCGAACTGGAGGCCCTCACCGCCGCCCTGGTCGACGGCACGCCCCTGCCCC
>NZ_JAYGHZ010000428.1:0-2216 GCF_034931285.1 Synechococcus sp. BA-120 BA3 | reverse complement strand
CCCCAGCAGGGCCGCCAGGGCCAGCCCGGCGGCCCTGGGGCCGCGGCGGTGCCGGCGGGCCGGGCCGATCAGCGGATCTTGCCGATCTGGCGGCCCACCTTCTCGATGGGGCTGTAGGCCGCCGCATTGGCGGGGATGAACCGCTGGGCGCCGAACAGGGCCAGGACCTCCTTCTGCCTGGGATTGGTGGAGCGCCAGCTGAGGATCGCCGTCCTCATCCGCGCTGTGAAGCCCTTGCCGAAGCGCTTGTCGAGGTCGGGCTGGGCGATCCAGTGGTAGTTGGGATAGCCGGGGGTCTTCCAGATCTGCACCACCTTGGCGCGGTTGACCTTGCCCTCGCTGAGGTTGCTGCGCCAGACCTCTTCGCTGACAGCACCGGCCTGGTAGGCGCCGCTCTGCACCAGGGCGATCGTGGCGTCATGGCTGCTGCTGAAACCGGGGGCGCCACCGGCGAAATCGCTCAGCTTGACCCCGGCCTGACTCAGATAGAACTGGGGCATCAGCCGGCCGGAGGTGGAGCTCTCCGAGCCAAAGGTGAAACGCTTGCCCTTCAGCTCCGCCAGCCCCTTGACGTTGCGGATCGGCTTGAGGCCGCTGCTGGTGTTGGCGATGAAGACGCTCTGGAACGACGCGTCGATGTCGCGCTGGGCGATCACCACGGCGCCAGGCTTCTGCAGGCGCGCCTGCACCCCGGTGAGACTGCCGAACCACACCAGATCCAGGCCACCGGTGCGGAACGCGGTGACGGCAGCGGTGTAATCCACCACCGGCACGTACACCACCTTCACCCCCAGCTGACGGCTGAGTTCATTGGCCACCAGCGGGTAGAGCCGGTTGAGCGTCTCGGGCTTCTGGTCGGGGATGGCGCCGATGCGCAACACCTTCTGGCTCTGCTGGGCCGCCGCCGGAGCCGGCCGGCCGGGCAGGGGGGCGGCGGGGGGCGCCAGCAGGGGGAGCAGCGCCAGCGAGACCCCCATCAGGGCGGCGGTGGCGGTGGTGCGGATCCGGAGAAACATCGGGCTTGGGCAGGGGAGTAGGCCGTTGCTCCACTATGGCGATCAGGTGGGTGCCGGCCCGCGGTCTTCGTCATCGCCAGACGCCCCCGTCCCTGCCGCGAGCCCCATGGCAACCAGCCTTCCCATCGATGCATTCCTGGCGGCTGGTGGCGCCCTGCTCGATGTGCGCACGCCGGCCGAATTCCGCCAGGGCCACATCCCCGGCGCCGCCAATCTGCCCCTGTTCAGTGATGCCGAGCGGGCCGAGGTGGGCACCCTCTACAAGCAGCAGGGCCGCCAGGCCGCCGTGCTGAGGGGCCTGGCCCTGGTGGGGCCGCGGATGGAGGCCCTGGCCGCCGAACTGGTGACCTGGAGCGAACGCTCGGCCGGGGCGCCCCTGCGGCTGCACTGCTGGCGCGGCGGCATGCGCTCGGGCAGCGTCGCCTGGCTGGCCCAGCAGCTGGAGCTGCCGGTGCTGCTGCTGGAGGGTGGCTACAAGAGCTACCGGCGCTGGGTGCTGGAGCTGTTCGAGCGGCCCTGGCCGCTGCGGCTGCTGGGGGGCCGCACCGGCTGCGGCAAGACCGAACTGCTGCTGGCCCTGCGGGAGCGGGGAGCGGCGGTGGTGGACCTGGAGGGGCTGGCGCACCACCGCGGCAGCAGCTTCGGCGGGCTGGGGCTGCCGGAGCAGCCCAGCGTCGAGCACTACGAGAACGAGCTGGCCGCCGCCCTGGCCCCCCTGGCCGGGGCGGATCAGATCTGGCTGGAGGCCGAGAGCGCCATGGTGGGCCGCTGCCGGATTCCCGCCGGCCTGTGGCACCAGATGAAGGCCGCGCCGGTGCTGGCGGTGGAGCGGCCCCTGCAGGAGCGGGTGGACCACCTGGTGACGATCTACGGCGCCCAGGATCCCCTTGCCCTGGCGGAGGCCACCCGGCGGATCGCCAGGCGGCTGGGGCCCCAGCGCACCGCCCTGGCCCTGGAGGCGATCGAGCAGGGCGACTGGGCCACCGCCTGCCGTCAGATGCTCGACTACTACGACCGCTGCTACGACCACGACCTGGACGGCCATGCCATCACCCCCGTGGATCTGGGGGGCCTGGCGGCGGCGGAGGCGGCCGGGGAGCTGATCAGCCGGGGGCTGGTGACGCTGCATCAGCCGGCCGCCAGCTGACCACCCGCCCAACCACCGCCGCCGCCCCAAAGCCGGCGGCGCGCAGGGCCACC
>NZ_JAYGHZ010000427.1:0-2220 GCF_034931285.1 Synechococcus sp. BA-120 BA3 | reverse complement strand
GCCCGGCGGCGGGCGCCCCGCCACTGGGGCTCGGCCTGCTCGAACACCTCCGGGATCGCCGTGCCCGGCAGGATGTCGTGGAACTGCTGGAACAGCAGGGTGCGCCAGTCGTCGCTGGCGGCCGGCGCCGGCCTGCCGAAGAGCGCCGCGGCCAGATCCGCCTCCCGCAGCAGCCGCTCCAGGCTGCGGTTGTGGCGCTTCTGGTCCGGCCGGCTGGTGGGGCAGCCGCGGTGCAGCTCCAGATAGAGCTCATCGCGCCACACCGGCAGCTGCCCCGCCAGTGTCTCCAGCGGCTCCAGGTAGGCGCGCAGGGTGCCGTGGCGCTGGCCCGCGGCCACGGGCTGCTCCTGCCAGAGCGCCAGATGCTCCAGCATCTCGGCGGTCGGCCCGCCGCCGTGGTCGCCGACCCCGGGCAGCCACAGGGCATCGGCGCAGCCAGTGGCCTGCTGCCACTGCAGCCGGTAGCGCTCCATCGCCACCGGATCGCCGTCGGTGCCGATCGGCGCCGTCATCAGGGCCAGCACCTCGGCGCCGCAGCGGCTGCGCCAGCGGAACAGCCGGTGGGGGAAGGGGTTGGTGGCATTCCAGGCGAGTTTGTGGGTGCAGAACCAGCGCACGCCGGTGGCCGCCGCCAGCGCCGGCAGACCGGCGGCGAAGCCGAAGCTGTCCGGCAGCCAGGCCAGCCGGTGGCTCCATTCCGGGAAGCTGCGCCGGCTGTAGGCCTGGCCCTCCTGGAACTGGCGCAGCAGCGAAGCGGTGGAGAGCAGCACGCAGTCGCTCTCCACCCAAGGCCCGTTGAGCGGCTCGAAGCGACCCGCCCGCATCGCCCGGCGGACCCGGGCGAACAGGGCCGGCCGGTGGCGCTCCAGCCAGGCGTAGAGGGCCGGGGTGGAATGGCCGAAGTGGAGCGTGTCGAAGCGCTCCATCAGATCGAGGGCGGAAGCGAAGGTGCGCTCCGCCGCCTGCCAGGTGTCGGCCACCGGCCACAGCCAGGCCAGATCGAGGTGGGCGTGGCCCAGCACGTGCAGCACCCCCTCCCCCGGCTCCCCGTCATGGCGGTGCTCGCGGCGCAGCTGCCGCAGCTCGTCGGCGGTGGCCGCCAGCAGGCCGAGGGGATCGGCCGGATCCAGGGGCTCCAGCTCGATGCGGCTGCTGATCAGGGCGCCGTCGTCGTGCAGGGGGCTGCGCAGCCGCAGCTCCAGATCGAGGGCCTCCCCCCGCCACCAGCGCTCGGGCAGGGGCCAGCGGCAGGCGGTGTCGAACAGATCGCCGCTGTGGATGCGCTCGCCATCCACCCACAGCTCGGCGCGCTCGGCCCACCAGCGCAGCGCCAGCCGCGCCCGGGCGCCCTCCGCCAGGGGAACCCAGCCCTCCGGGCACGGGCAATGCAGGCGCAGACGGCACCACTGGCCGCCCCGCGGCCAGATGATCAGGCCCCGGGCCGCCCAGTCGGGGCGGTGGCGGCGGCCCCACGCCCCCCCCAGCGCCGGACCGCTTGCGCCCCCTGGCTGGACGGCCTGCCAGAGGGGTTGGAGATCCAGGGGCCGGGGCATGGGGAACGTGACCGAAACGTTTCAATCGGAGCCGGTTGCCCCCGCCAAACGGCATCGGACAGGCTGGATGGCCAACCACCACCCATAAGATGATGCGGCTGCCGAGGGGTCATCGAGACCCGTACCGGCGCCTGTCACTCCCTGTCACCCGCCGGACAGACCATGCTCGCTCTCAAGATCTCGGTTTACTCCGTCGTCTTCTTCTTCATCGGGATCTTCGTCTTCGGCTTCCTGGCCAGCGATCCCACCCGATCCCCCAGCCGCAAGGACCTGGAGGACTGACCCCTTGCGCGGCGGCCCCGCCCGCCACCCGTCCGGACAACCGGACCGCCCCGGGGGCCGCCCCCGAACTCCCATGGCAGGATCGGCCGCGTTCTTGCTGCCCATCCGCTGCCTGTGGTGCTCCATCCCCGCTCGGGACGTCGCCAGGCCCCAGAAGGCCTGACCCCTGGGCTGGGCCTGTGGCTGGGCATGTCTGGCGTGCTGGCGTTGACGGCCGCACCGGTCCAGGCCCGGCCGGACCTCCCTTCCAGGCTCCAGGCCGCCCAGGCGCAGCTCGCTCCGGCGCCGGCAGCCACCCCCGGCACCGCCTCAACCCCCGATCCGTTCGACGACGAGCTCGAGCCTGAGCCACCCGCCGGGGCCCAGGCCGGAGCCGAGCCCGCAC
>NZ_JAYGHZ010000426.1:0-2257 GCF_034931285.1 Synechococcus sp. BA-120 BA3 | reverse complement strand
CCGCCGACGTGTCCCGGGTCCTGCTGGCCAACGGCCGGGCCGCCGAGGCCCTGGAGATCCTCGATGGCGCCGAGCCGGAACACCCCGGCCGGCTCGATGGCCCCTGGCAGGAGAGCCGCATGGCCGCCCTGGAGGCCCTGGAGCGACCGGCCGAGGCCCAGGAGATGCGCTGGCAGTGGTTCTGCCGCACGCTGTCGATCCCCCACCTGCGCGCATTCCTGGGGCGCCTCGCGGCCTTCGAGGACGGGGAGGCGGAGGAGCGGGCCCTGCGGGTGGCCGAGCAGCACCCGAACCGCCTGCTGGCGCTGGAGTTCCTGGTGGGCTGGGGGGCGCTCCCCCGGGCCGCCCGCCTGGTGCTGGCCCAGGCCACGGCGTGGGACGGGGAGGCCTACGCGATCCACAGCGCCGCCGCCGAGCGGCTCAGCGCCGACCACCCGCTGGCGGCCACGCTGCTGCTGCGGCCGATGGTGTGGGGGGCGCTGGCGATGGGGCGCTCCAGCCGCTACCGCCACGCCGCCGAACACCTGCGCCACTGCGACCGGCTGGCCGATCGGATCAACGACTGGGGGGGCCACCCCGACCATGCCGCCTTTGTGGCGCGGCTGCAGGAGGGCTTCGGGGGGCGGTGGGGCTTCTGGAAACTGGTGGAGGCGTAAAAGCTCAGGGTTGCGGTTGGTGGGGATGCGTTCGGTGGGGTGGAGTCGGCAGATGGATCCGGCATTCTGTACAGGTCTGGGATCCGGCCGGGCGGACAGGACCCGATGGCCTTGAAGCCCCGGGGATGGATCAGCGTCAGCCAGCAGCTTTGCCGCAAGCCCGTTCTGCTGCTGGCGATGATCACATCGGCGCGGCCATCCGCGTGGCCCCTCGATTGGCCTCTGGAGGATCTGGAGGCCGCAGGTCTGCCCCAGCCCTGCCTGGTGCGCTTCAAGCTGTTCACCCTCGACGAGCGGCTGGTGTCGGGGTGGCTGGGTGCTTTGGCCGCCGCCGATCGCGCCGGGGTGGAGGCCCAACTGGGCAAGCTCCTGCCCACCGCGTCCTGAACGCTGCCAAGGCCGCCTTGTGGTGGTGGTTCGGCGGATGGATCCAGCCGGCCGATGTTGGCGACATCCGGGCCAGCGTGGGTGAGCAGGCCTCTTCGCTGGAGCAAGTCGCTGGCCACTGGAGCTGTTTCCGATCAGCGGTGACGAGCACGACGCCCCAATGGCGGCTGGTGGTGGCGCACTGATCTCAGTGCTCAGACGTCTTGATCGTTTCCATCAACAAAGCCAAGGCCTCATTCAGCATTGAGCAACAACGCATCGAGCTTGGATTCGATAGCGGCGAGTCGTTTGTCCTCATTCTCGAGCAGCTTCGTGCGCTTCTCGCTCTCGCGCTCTCTGATCTGCGCATCGATCGTTGGATGCCAGTTTAACTTCGCTAACCAGCGCCGCCAAGGCGGCAAAGAGGAAAGGAATTCCGATTTGCTGGGTGACGTTGAAGTGGACTCCAAAGACATCGACATGACTGTAGGAGGTAAAGAACGTGATCAGGACGACAAGAAGACCGCCGACAAGGGAGGCATAACCGACTCGATCCAGCAATGGAAACGGATCGGCGGGACTCGCGGAAACTGGCGCTTTGTTCTCTGACATGACCGTAGCGACGCCAAGTCCGAACTGTTCAACGCATAGTGCGTCAGTACCAGTGTGGAGCGCATCCGTGCTTTCACGGAGTGATGGGCTCTGCGGGGGGGGCAGGGTCGGATCGCGCTCAGCTCAAGGGATTCATCAGCGATGGGGCGCAGCTTCGAGCCGAGCATGGTGTTGGCGGCTTGGCAGGCCGAGCACCCTTCAGCGGCCCGCTTCCATCGCCGGTGCAAGATCGGTGTGGATGAAGTCATCGTCCTTGTACAGAAGGGGTGCAGCGAGGGATTTGGCCAGGGCGTAGGAGAAACGGTCGCCCAGATTCAACCCGGCTCGATGGCGTCCCTTGCCGAAACGACGAAAGGCCAGGCGCGCGAGTTCCGCCTGGTCGCGGTCGAAACTGACCGCTTCGATCTCTGCGGCGGCCACAAACACATCCAGATCTCCTTGGCCATCGGCGCCAAAGCGGGCCTCGAGAACGATGGAGAGTTCGAGCAAGGAAGCAGTGTCAAGCGACATCCGGAATTGGTCCTCCGGCGACATGAAATCTGGCCCACCCTGTGAGGCTGTAGCCCCGGCTTGTTGACGCCGTAGCCGGCGCCGGTTGGTCTTGCTCATCAGTCCATTGGGAT
>NZ_JAYGHZ010000425.1:0-2281 GCF_034931285.1 Synechococcus sp. BA-120 BA3 | reverse complement strand
GCTGGAGCTCATCGAGCAGGTTCTCGGCCGCCAGGGCCGCCGCCAGCTGCGCCCCCCCCAGCACGGCGATGCGCCCCTGACCCAGGGCCGCCAGATTCCCCAGGGCCTGGGGCCAGCTCTCCAGCGGCAGGTGACGCGCGAAGCCCTCCGCAGGGGCGCCGGGGGGCAGCGGGGCGGCCTGCAGCAGCCATCGTTCCAGGGGCTGGCGGAAGAAGGGCAAAGCGGCGGGCAGCCGGCCACTGCGGCTGACCGCGATGGCGATCGGCTGGGGGTGGCGGCCCTGGGAGCGGCGGTCCTCGAGCAGAGCGGGGCTGTGGATCAGGCAGGTGCTGCCGTGGCGCCGCAGGGTCTCGGCACCCACCAGGACGGCATCGGCCCAGGCCAGGGCCTCCTCCAACACCTGCCGGTCAGCGGCGCCCCCCAGCTGGGCCGCCCCCCCTTCGGCCGGCGCCAGGCGGCCGTCGAGGCTGACCGCCAGCACGAGCCGCAGCTCCGGCGTTGCCGCCGGACTCAAACGGCCGCAAGGGCTTCGAGGGCCGCCGGGACCATCTCCAGCTGGGGGGTCTCGGCAAAAACTTCAGCGGCGTTGTTGGGGCTCTCCTGGAGGCGCACCTTGTGCAGCCGGGCGCCGGTGGCGGCGATGGGGGCGCTGAGCAGGTCGGCGATGTGCAGGGCGATGTTCTCGGCGGTGGGAACGCAGTCGGCGAAGTGGGCCACGTCCTTGTTCAGGAAAGTGTGGTCGAAGGGCTCCACCACGAGGTCGGCCACCAGCTGCTGCAGCGCGGCCAGGTCACAGACCATGCCGGTGCGCCCATCGATCGAACCCCGCACGGTGATGTCGAGCAGGTAGTTGTGGCCGTGGCCGTGGGGGCGGGCGCACTTGCCGTAGATCGCCTCGTTCTCGCTCTGGCTGAGCTCAGGCCGGGCCAGGCGGTGGGCCGCGGCGAAGTGGGTGCGGATCGAGAGGAAGGCTTCCATGGGATTGATGGAGGGACCGCAGAGCACGTCGGCCCAGAGGTTGGTTTGTTCGTGGAGCCGCAGGGCCACCAGCGGCAGATGGGGGGCCAGGCGCTGGCGGATGGCCAGCAGCAGGGCCTCGGTGGTGGGCAGCCGGCCCTCGGGGCGGGAGAGGTCGAACTCGGGCCAGACCTCGTTGAGGAAACGGAAGTCGAGCGGCTCGGTCACCTCCCGCCGGATGGCGTGCTTGACGTCGGAAAGGTTGAGCACCATGCCGTCGCCGTCGAGCGGGCCGCCCATCGCCACGGTGAGTTCGTAGTTGTGGCCGTGGCCCGGGGCGAGGCTGCAGCGGCCGAAGCGCCGGGTGTTCTCGGTGTCGTCGAGTTCCGGCAGCCGGTAGAGGTGGCTGGCACTGAAGGTCGCCCGGCGGGTGATCACGCAGGGGCGGCCACGCCCGTGGGCGGCGCTGGTGGGGGAGGGTGCCGCCGGAGGGGCGGTCAACCGGGTTGCGGTCATCGCCGAGGCCCAGGGGACGCCCATCCTAGAAACGGGGTCCGGACCGCCGCCGACCGCGAACCCATGGCCCCAGCCGATGACGCCCCGCCCCGCCCCTCGCACCGAGGCCTGGCCCGCCGTCTCGATGGCCTGAACATCTACCTGGTGGGGATGATGGGAGCCGGCAAGAGCGCCGTGGGGCGCCCCCTGGCCGAGGCCCTCGGCTATCGCTTCATCGATGCCGACACCGCCCTGGCGGAGGTGGCCGGCCGGCCGATCGCCGAGATCTTCGCCAGCGACGGGGAGGACGGCTTCCGCGCCCTGGAGACCGCCGTGCTCAACGGCATCGCCAGCTGGCATTCCCTGGTGGTGGCCACCGGGGGCGGGGCGGTGACCCGGCCGGAGAACTGGGGTCACATGCGCCAGGGGGTGGTGGTGTGGCTCGATGCCCCGGCGGAGGAGCTGCTGCGCCGCCTGGCCGCCGACCCCACGCCCAGGCCCCTGCTCGACACCGCCGATCCCGCCGCCCGGCTGGAGGCGCTGCTGCACGAGCGCCGGCCCCTCTACGCCCAGGCCGACCTGACCGTGGCCCAGCGGGGAGGTCTCCCGGCGGCGGTGGCCCTGCAGGTGCTGGAGGCCCTGCCCTCGGTGCTGCGCGACCCCACCCAGGCTCCGGCCGAACCCGTCCGGCTGCAGGACACGGGCGGGCAGGCCCGGCCCTCGCTCAACTGAGCGGCAGGAAGGCGTTCAGGCCGGCGGTTCCAGCCGCACGGCGAACCACTGGATCGCGCAGCCCGGCGCCAGCTCCAGTTCGCAGGCGGTGTCGAGC
>NZ_JAYGHZ010000424.1:0-2320 GCF_034931285.1 Synechococcus sp. BA-120 BA3 | reverse complement strand
GCAGCAGGCAGGGGGCCAGGGCGCCGATGGCCCAGCAGAGCAGCCGCTCCAGGCCCGGAAGCGGGCCGGGGTCGCTGCCGGCCAGCACCAGCAGCAGCAGGAGCGCTTCGAGCGGCAGCACCCCGAGGGCGATCAGCTGGAGCCAGAGCAGCGGCTCGCCGCGGGGCGTCACGGGATCAGGTGCTGAGGGTGCGGCGCTGTGTGACCAGCTTGAAGGCCTCGACCCGATCCTTCTCCTGCCAGCCGGTGAACCGATCGCAGCCGATGCCGCACTCGAAGCCGGTGGCCACCTCCTTGACGTCGTCCTTGTTGCGCCGCAGGGAGTCGAGGTCGCCTTCGTAGACGAGCTCCTTGCCGCGGTGCACGCGGATGCGGCAGTTGCGCTGCAGCTTGCCGCTGGTGACATAACAACCGGCCACGGCGCTCTTGCCGATCGTGAACACGGCCCGCACTTCCGCCTCGCCCAGGCTCTCCTCCACCAGCTCCGGCTCCAGCAGGCCCTCCATGGCCATCTGGATGTCCTCCAGGAGCTTGTAGATGACGTCGTAATCGCGCACATCCACACCGGTGGCATCGGCGGCACGCTTGGCGCCGGAGGCCATCGAGGTGTTGAAGCCCACGATCACAGCGCCGGAGGCTGCTGCCAGATCGACGTCCGTTTCGGTGATCTCGCCCGGTGCCGAGAGCAGCACCCGCACCTGAACCTCCTCCTGGGGCAGCTGTTCGAGGGATCCGAGGATCGCCTCGACGCTGCCCTGCACGTCGGCCTTGAGGATCAGGTTGAGCTCCTTGAGCTCGCCTTCGCTGGCCTGGCCCGACATCGAGGCCAGGGAGACCCGCCGGGACGCCATCTGCTGGGCCAGGCGGGTGGCCCGGGCCTCGGTGGCCCGGTCGCCGACGACCGCCCGGGCGCTCTTCTCATCGGCGTAGACCTCGAACTCGTCGCCGGCGGTGGGCACCTCGCTGAAGCCGAGGGCCTCCACGGCGCTGGAGGGGCCGGCCTGCTTCACCCGCTTGCCGGTGTCGTCGACCATGGCCCGCACCTTGCCGAGGATCGGACCGGCCGCCAGCACGTCGCCGGCCTTGAGGGTGCCGTTCTGGATCAGCAGGGTGGCCACCGGTCCCTTGGCCTTGTCGAGGTGGGCCTCGATCACCGTGCCCCGGGCCATCCGGTCGGGGTTGGCCTGCAGGTCCTCCACTTCGGTGACCAGCAGGATCATCTCCAGCAGCTTGTCGATGTTCTCCCCCTTGATGGCGCTCACGGGGACCATGACGGTGTTGCCGCCCCAGTCCTCGGCCACCAGGTCGAGGCCGGAGAGCTCCTGCTTGACCCGGTCGGGCTGGGCCCCTTCCTTGTCGATCTTGTTGATCGCCACCACGATCGGCACCTCGGCGGCGCGGGCGTGGCTGATCGCCTCGAGGGTCTGGGGACGGACGCCGTCGTCGGCGGCCACCACCAGCACCGCCACGTCGGTGACCTTGGTGCCGCGGGCCCGCATGGCGGTGAAGGCCTCGTGGCCCGGGGTGTCGAGGAAGGTGATCTTGCGGTGCTCGTCGCCGTGGGGCACATCCACCTGGTAGGCGCCGATGTGCTGGGTGATGCCGCCGGCTTCGCCGGCCGCCACGCGGGTCTTGCGGATGGCGTCGAGCAGGCTCGTCTTGCCGTGGTCGACGTGGCCCATCACGGTCACCACGGGCGGGCGCCGGATCAGGTGCGCCATGTCGCTCTCCTCGATCATCTCCACGGTCTTCTTGGCCGCGGCCTCGACGTCGTCCTCGAGGACGGGCACGCCGAACTCCTCCGACACCGTCTCGATCGTGTGCAGATCGAGGGTCTGGGTGACGGTGGCGATGATCCCCTTGAAGAACAGCGATTTGATGATCTCGGAGCTCTCCACGCCGAGGCGGTCGGCCAGCTCCTGCACCGTGAGGTTGCCCTCCGGCACGATCAGCATCTCGGGACGCTGGGCCTTGGCCTCGCGGGAGGCCCGCAGTTCCATGGCACGGCGCCGCTGGCGCTGGCGGGTGGTCTCCTTCTTGCGCTTGCGCACCGCCACGGTGGGCTTGGCGGCGGTGCCAGGAGCGGAGCGGGGCTTGGCGGGCCGGGCCAGGCTGGCCTGGAGCACCAGGGCTTCCTGCTCGCCGGCGTAGCCACCGGTTTCGGCGGTGAGCGCATCATCGTTTTCGCCGATGATGTGCACCTTCTGGCGCTGCTTCTGGGGCGTGCGGCTGCGCAGGGCTTCCAGCTTGGCGCTGTCGTCCCAGTCGGGACGCCGGGCGCCGGGGGCGCGGGCGCCCGCGGGGGTGGGTGGCCGGAAGC
>NZ_JAYGHZ010000423.1:0-2413 GCF_034931285.1 Synechococcus sp. BA-120 BA3 | reverse complement strand
CCTGGGCGCCGCTCGAGGGATCGCCGGGCTGGCGGCTGGGGGAGGCCCTGCTGCTGCCCGCCGAGGCCCCCTTGCCCCCCGCCCTGGCCGCCCGGCGCCCCCTGGAGCCGCAGGAGGCGGAACGCTGGCGGCTGCAGCAGGGCCTGCCGGCGGTGCCGGGGGAGATCAACGAGGAGATCAACCCCTTCGAGCTGGGGCTGGCAGGACGGGTGAGCCTGAGCAAGGGCTGCTACGTGGGCCAGGAGACCCTGGCCAAGCTGGCCACCTACGACGGGGTGAAACAGCAGCTGCGCCGCTGGTGGGCCACGGCTGTCCCCGACGAGGCTGTCCCCGCCGGGGCCGTGGCTGCGGGCACGCCCCTGCAGGACTTGGCCGGGGGCCGCGCCGGGGTGATCACCTCGAGCCTGGAACTGCCCGGTGGCGGGGGCTGGATCGGCCTGGCCCTGGTGCGCAAGGCCTGGCTGCAGGAGAGCGAGCTGCGGGCCGGCCCGGCCCCGGGCTTGCCCCTGAGCCTGTCGCTGCCGGAGGCGTTTCAGCCGCCGCCGGTGGGGCCGGGGGGCAAGGCCCCGTCCTGATCCAGCAGCCAGCGGACCACTGCCCAGGTGGCCAGGCTGTCGTCCTGGTTGTAGCGGAAGATCCGCTGCAGCTTGCGGCCCAGGGCCCTCCGGCTCGGACGCCGCGGCCCGCCGGAGCCCTCCCGCCACTGACGCCACCAGAGCAGGCAGCGGGCCCCGTCGACCCCCTTCTGGCTCCAGCTGAAGCCCTGCCAGCTGGCCACGGCCTTGAGCCCGTAGCTGTTGACCGGCAGCAACCAGTGGCGCCGAAGCCGCTGGTGCACATCCACCAGCCGGGCCCGCAACCGCTCCCGCTCCCGTTCGCTGGCCCCCTGGCGCTCGGCCAGCCGCAGCAGGGCGACCGACTCGGTCTCGCCGTAGTGGAGGACGGGCCAGTCGGGGTAGCGGGCCAGCAGCGTGCTCAGCCGCCGCCAGAGCAGGGCTTCGCCGTGCTCCTGCAGGGCGAGCAGGGGCTGGTAGCTCCCCAGGCTCTCCCCCGGCCCCGGCGCCCCGGGCCAGCGGCCGTCCGCACCGCGCTCCAGCCGCACCAGGCCATGGAGGAAGTCGTCGCGGGCATCGGGATCGGATTCGATGTCGTAGAGCAGCACCCCGGGCGCCGCCGAGAGCTCCGGCAGGGCGGGGCCGGCCCCCTGGCCGCTGCGCCGGGGGATGCCCTCCTGCTGCACCCTGGCCTGGGCCACCAGCCGGGGAGCCACCTCGCGGTGCTGCTCGCTGTGAACGGCCAGGTCCTCGGCCAGCTGCTCCGGATCGGCCGCCGCCAGCTCATCGAGGCTGGTGATGCCCAGCTCCAGCAGCAGCTCGCGGCGCTTGCCGCCGATGCCGCTCACCTCGCTCAGGTGCCCCTCGGCGGCCGCGACCCGATCGCAGGCGCCGCGCCAGCTGCAGAGGGTGCATTTCTTGCGGTCGCTGACCAGGGGCGGCGGCTCGCTGCGGGCCAGGTCGATGGCCAGGCGCTCCAGGCTCTCGTCCAACTGGCGCTCCAGGGAAGGACCGAGGGCGAGCCGTTCCCGCTCCAGCCCCCGGTCGGCGCCGGCCACCACCAGTCCATGGGGCACGGGGGCCCGCTGGTGCACCGCCAGCAACCCGCCCCACAGGGCCAGCTGCAGGCGGTGCTCCCGGGTGAGGCGCCGGCCCTGGCGGGCCAGCACCGGCCGGTAGCTGTGGGCGCCCCAGCGGCTGGGCCCCTCGACCCGCTCCAGGAGGCTCGGATGGGCCTCCAGGCGCAGGCCCCGGGGGCCGGTTCCCGCCAGCCGCAGACCCACCACACCGGGCGACCCGTCGCGACAGGCCCCCTCCCCGTGGCCGGGGCGCTGGGGCAGCAGGCTCTGGAAGCTGCGCAGCTGGTCGTCGAGGGCCAGGGCGCGGTGGGCGCTCCACTGCCGCTCCTGGGGCGCGCCGTGGAGATCGAGCCAGGCCCGCCGCCGGCAGCGCACCCAGCTGCGCAGCAGGCGGTCGGTGAGGACGGGGGATCCGGGGGAGGCGGCGTCCGGGGTCGGGAACATGGGCTGCAGGCTAGGGGGGCCGGTGGCCTGCCATCAGGCCGGCACCCGCCCCAGCCATCCGCACGGCCCGGCCTGCTACGACCGGCCTGCTCCTCCTTCGCCTCCGCGCTGCCGCCCATGGCCTCCGCCCCCCTGCCCCTCGAGGCCGGACCGATCCACTTCGGCACCGATGGCTGGCGGGGCATTCTCGGGGTGGACATCACCATGGAGCGCCTGCTGCCGGTGGCAGCGGCCGCGGCCCGGGAACTGGCCGCCAGCGCCCCGGAGGGCCTCGCCAGCCGGGAGGTGGTGATCGGCTACGACCGGCGCTTCCTGGCCCCGGGGCTGGCCGAGGCC
>NZ_JAYGHZ010000422.1:0-2414 GCF_034931285.1 Synechococcus sp. BA-120 BA3 | reverse complement strand
GGACCAGGGCGCCGCCACCGCTGCGCATCGCGTCGGTAAGGTCGCGGCAGCGCGGGCGCCGGCTCCACAGCAACGACGGCAGGGCCAGGGCCCCGCCCGCCAGCAGGGTGAGCAGGAACCGCTCGCGGGGTCCCAGCTCCAGGCCGGCGTTGATCGTCAGGAAGGTGACCCCGGCCACCACCACGAGCACACCGAGCAGACCGCTCCAGTTCTCCACCAGCAGCCGCTCGATCCGCTTCCAGGGGCCGACGCCGGCCGCGCGGCGGGGCCCGGGGACCGCCAAGGAAGCCGATGGGCGTCGCACGGGAGCGGCCGCCGCCGTCGCCACCGCCTGGGTCTCGGGCGCCGCTGGGGGGAGCTCCTCAGCGGCGGGGAGCCGGGCCGGTTCGGGCGTGGTGGCCCCGTCCAGCCGCTGCTGGAGCACCCCGCTCCAGAGCGAGAGGGCGAAGAAGCGCTGGCTCAGGGAAGCGGCCTGCCGCTCGAGGCGCCGGACCCGCCGCTCAAGGGCGCGGACCTGCAGGATCCAGCCCGCCACCAGCAGGGGCAGGAGGATCAGCAGCAGGGCCTCGTTCAAGGGGCCTCACAAGGCGCCGCGGGGCCGTAAGGATCAGCGGGCACCGGGGAGGCGTCAGGCGGCGAGCGGATTCAAGCGGGCCAGCAGGCCCGTGGCCAGCTTGCGGGCCGAGAAGGTGCGCCGCATCAGCCCCAGCAGGGCCTGGAGATCATCGGTGTGGAGACGGTCGTGGCTCACCAGGCTCAGCAGCAGCCGCTGGCGCAGGCTGGTGCCCTCCTTGCCCAGCAGCAGGCGCAGGCCGTCGCGGGCCACCGGCAGCAGATCGGTGGAGGCGGAGCCGTTCTCGACCACGGCCAGCAGGTTCTCCAGGCGCTCCACCCGCAGGCGCCCATCACGATCGAAGATCACCTCCAGCAGCTTCTCGCGCATCTCGGCGGTGTCGCCGGCCAGCAGACGTTTGGCCACGTAGGGGTAGGCCACCCGGATGATGCGGAAGTCGGGGTCGAGCCGCATCGCCAGCCCCTCCTGGCTCACCACCGCCCGGATGATCAGGGCGAAGCGGGCCGGCACCCGGAAGGGGTAGTCGTACATCAGCTCCGAGAAGCGATCGGTGATCGCCTTGAAGTTGAAGCTGCCCACGTTCTCGCCCAGAGCACCACCGAGCACCTCCTCGAGGGCCGGCACGATGGGCCCGAGGGGAGTGCTCGGGTTGAGGAAGCCGAGGGCCACGAAATCCCTGGCCAGGGCTTCGAAATCCCGGTTGATCAGATGCACCACAGCCCCGGTGAGGGTGAGCCGGTCGGCATCACTGAGGGAATCCATCATGCCGAAGTCGACATAGGCCACATGGCCCAGGCCGTTGGTCTTGCCCGGCAGGGCGAACAGGTTGCCCGGGTGGGGATCGGCGTGGAAGTAGCCGAACTCCAGCAGCTGCTGCAGACCGGCGATCACGCCGGTGCGGATCAGGGCCGCCGGATCCAGGTGGTGGGCCTCCAGTTCGCGGCGGCTCTGCAGCTTGGTGCCGTTGATCCAGCTGGTGGTCAGCACCCGGCGGCTGCTCAGGGGCCGCACCACCGCCGGAACGGTCACCTCCGGGTGGTCCTGGAACAGGGTGGCGAAGCGTTCGGCGTTGTCGGCCTCGCGCCGGTAGTCGATCTCCTCGAAGAGGGTGTAGCCGAACTCATCGATGATCGCGCCGAGCCCGAAGCCGAGGTTCAGCGGCAGGAAGGGTGCCGCCAGCACCGCCAGCGAGCGGATGATGACCAGGTCGCGGCGCAGCACGAAAGGCAGGTCGGGCCGCTGCACCTTCACCGCCACCCAGTGGCCCTCGCTCAGACGGGCCCGGTACACCTGCCCCAGGCTGGCCGCCGCCATCGGGTAGTCGGGGAACTCCTCATACAGCTGGTGGGCCGGGGCCCCCAGCTCCGCCTCGATCAGGGCCAGGGCGACCGCATGGGGGAAGGGGGGCAGATCGTCCTGGAGGCGGGCCAGTTCCTCCAGCCAGTCGCGCCGCACCAGGTCGGGGCGGGTGGAGAGGGCCTGACCCACCTTGATGAAGCAGGGGCCCAGGTCGTTGAGGGTTTCGAGGATGGCCCGGGCGAGCCGCTGCTGCACCCGGGCGTCGGTGCTGCTGGACTGGACCGCCAGCCGCAGGCCCAGCCCCGCCAGGCGCCACAGCACCACGATCAGCCGGCTGACCAGGACCCAGGGCCGCAGCAGCAGCCAGCGCAGGTCCGCGTTGGGGTCGTAGCGCGGGGTGGGGGTGACGTCCTCGGTCAGGGTCCTGCCGCATCGATGGCCAGACTCTAGGAACTGTGTTCCCCGGTCCATGGGCCCCTTCTGGCGGTCAGCGCCGCTGGCCCTGCACCTGCCGGCCCACGGCCGCGGCCGGGCCCTGGCC
>NZ_JAYGHZ010000421.1:0-2464 GCF_034931285.1 Synechococcus sp. BA-120 BA3 | reverse complement strand
GGCCAGCAGGGCCTGGCGGCCGTGGTGATCGGCGACGGCACCGGCAGCGGCCCCTGGCGGCGGCGCCTGGAGCCCCTGCTGGCGGTGGAACTGGTGGATGAGCGCGGCACCACCCTGGCGGCGCGGCGCCGTTACTGGCAGCTGTTCCCCGCCCGGGGCTGGCGGCGGCTCCTGCCCCTGGGAATGCGCCAGCCCCCCCGCGATTACGACGACGTGGTGGCCCAGCTGCTGCTGGAGCGGCGCCTGGGGCGGGATCTGCCCCGGGGCAAGGCGGCCGCAGGGCCCTGATCAGAAAGAGGCCCGCACCGTGAACACGTAGTCGCCGCCGGGTTCGAGCTGGTAGTCGGCCTTGAGCAGGAAGCGCAGCAGGGCGTCCTGGATCAGGGCCCGCCCCAGGGAGGGCTCCACCTGCAGTTCGCCCCGGTCGAAGGCCCAGCGGAAGCGCCACTGGAAGCCGCCGGCGCTGATCTCCCCCTCCAGCAGGCAGGGGCTGAAGCTCTGGCGCAGCACCCGCAGCTGGGCGGTGGTGGCGGGAAGGCGGCTCACGGGACGCGGGGGCGGGGGTGGCGTCGGTGTCGATCGATGCTCTCAGGATGGCGGCGGATCGGCACGAAAACTGTTCAAACGGTTGGCTGCCTTCTCCAGCCCCACCCGCCGGATCAGGTCGATGCCCGCCTCCACCTCCTCCAGCACCGTCTCCAGCACCGGCCGGTCGGCGGCGGAGAACTTGCCCAGCACGTGCGACACGGTGCGGGCCCGCCGCTCCTCGGGCGTCTCGCCCGGCGCGCCGATGCCGATGCGCAACCGGGCGAAGGATTCGCTGCCCAGGTGGGCGATCGTGCTGCGCAGGCCGTTGTGGCCGCCGGCGCCGCCCGCGGCCCGCACCCGCAGGCGCCCCAGGGGCAGGTCCATGTCGTCCACCAGCACCAGCATCTGGGCCGGTTCGAGCCGGAACCAGTCGAGGGCGGCGCGGATCGAGCGGCCGCTGTCGTTCATGAAGGTCTGGGGCATCAGCAGCCGCAGCCGCCTGTCCCCCTGGCCGACTTCGGCCAGCAGCCCGTGCAGGCGGCCCTGGTTGCGAAAGCTGGCGCCGCCACTGCGGGCCAGCCGCTCCAGCACCATGAAGCCGACGTTGTGGCGGGTGTCGGCGTAGCGGGGGCCGGGATTGCCCAGGCCCACCAGCAGTTGCAGATCCAACGGATGGCCGTCCTCAGCTGGCGGGGCCGTTGGAGGGTGCGGCGCTCTCCTCGACCACCGCCGCCGGCGTTGCCGGGTCGGCAGCGGGCGTGATCGCGGCGGATTCGGCCGCAGGCGGCACGGCGGCGGGAGGACCGGAGATGTCGATGGGCTGCTCAGTGCCCACGGCCGTGCGGAACTCCTTCTCGAACTCCTGCGAGGCCGACTGGAAGCCCCGCAGGGTGCGCCCCAGGGTCTTGCCGAGCTCGGGCAGCCGCTTGGGTCCGAAGACCAGAAGTCCGATGGCGGCGATCACCGCCATCTCGGGCAGACCGATGCCGAAGATGTTCATGGACAGGGGGCGAGAGGAATCAGCCGACGCCGTTCCAGTTGACGTTGATGCCCTCGAGCAGCAGGGACTTGTTGTACAGCTGCAGGATCACCAGCAGGAACACCAGGAAGAGGAGCATGAACACGCCCATCACGGGGGTGGTACCCCAGCCGGGCACCACCTTTCCGTACTCGGAATTCAGGGGGCGCAGCAGGTTTCCCAGACGGGTGCGTTGGGCCATGGCAGCTCGGACCTCTCGGGCACGGGATCGCGGTGCTTACTGTAAGGGTCTTGCCGGCCGCACCGAGTTGGGCTGTCGAGAGTTGTGACGGAAGCGTGAGGCCCGAATCCTCGCCACCCCGCGCCCCCTGCCCCGCCTGAGAGCCCTCCATGGATCCCGCCGCCAGCACCTCCCCCGCCCTCTCCGTGGCCCTCGCGGTGCTCGCCGTGCTGCTGGCCCTCACCGGTTTCGGGGTCTACACCGCCTTCGGTCCGCCCTCCAAGGGCCTCACCGATCCCTTCGACGATCACGACGACTGAACCGCCGCGCTCCCCGCCGGCACGCGCCGCAGCCGCCAGTGGCCCAGCTGCCAGGGGGCCAGCGTCAGCGTCCCCTCCCCATCGCCCGACGTGATCGCGTCGTCGCCGGTGACCTGGGGCTGTCCCAAGGCATCGCAGCGCCCCAGCACGCTCCAGTCCGGGCCGGCTGAGCAGCGCCGCCGGCAGGGCCCAAGGTTCTGGATGCTGAGGAGCACGTCGCCCGATCCCGCCGCTCCTCCGTGTCCCGCGCCGTCCTCCGCCGGCAGGGGCCGCAGGGCCACCAATTGGAGGTCCTCGCCGAGGGAAGGGAACAGCACGTCGGTCGGCTCCCCAGCCTCGGCGGCCACCCCGGCCGCCGGCAGCATCGGCCGGCACCAGAGCGGCTCCCGCAGCCGGGTGGCCTGCTGGGGTGCGGCG
>NZ_JAYGHZ010000420.1:0-2471 GCF_034931285.1 Synechococcus sp. BA-120 BA3 | reverse complement strand
CCCTGGAGCTGGCCTCGGCCCTGCATGGCGGGGCCACGGCGATGATCAGCCGCGACGCCCGCCTGCTCGCCGCCCTGCCCCTGCCGTCGCCCCTGCCCTGATGCCGATTCACCTCTACTGGGGCGACGATGAAGCCGCCCGCCAGCGGGCCCTGGCGGACCGGATCGAGGCCCTGGTGGATCCCACCTGGGCCTCGATCAACCTCAGCCGCCTGGACGGGGCCGATTCCCTGCAGGCGGCGCGGGCCCTCGAGGAGGCCCGCACCCCCCCCTTCGGAGCCGGGGCGCGGGTGGTGGTGGTGCAGCGCAGCCCCTTCTGCCAGGCCTGCCCGGCGGAGCTGGCGGCCCAGCTGGAGGCCGCCGTGGCGCTGGTCCCGGACGACTGCCACCTGTTCCTGGTCAGCGACAGCAAGCCCGACGCCCGGCTGCGCACCACCAAGCGCCTGCGGACCCTGGCCGACGAGCAGTCCTTCACCCTGCCGCCGGTCTGGGACGGGGCGGGTCAGATCGAACGGGTGGAGAGCGCCGCCCGGGCCCGGGGCCTGACCCTGGCCCCCGGGGCGGCTGAAGCCCTGGCCGAGGCGATCGGCAGCGACGGGATGCGGCTCGCCAGCGAACTGGAGAAGCTGGCCCTCCACGCCGGCAGCGCCGCCGGCCCCATCACGGCCGAGTCGGTGGCCGCCCTGATCGGCGGCCAGGTCACCAGCAGCCTGGCCGTGGGCGACGCCCTGCTGGCCCAGCGCCCCGCCGAGGCCATCGCCCTGGTGGAGGCCCTGCTGGAGGTGGGCGAGCCCGCCCTGCGCATCGTGGCGGCCCTGGCCAGTCAGATCCGGGGCTGGCTCTGGGTGTGCCTGCTGGAGCGCAGCGGCGAACAGGACGTGGCCGTGATCGCCAAGGCCGCGGGGATCGGCAATCCCAAACGGATCTACGTGATGCGCAAGCAGATCCGCGGCCGCAGCCCCGAGCAACTGCTGGCCCTGCTGCGCCGCCTGCTCGACGTGGAGGCCGCCCTCAAGCGCGGCGCCGACCCCGGCGACGCCTTCCGGGACGGCTTCCTGCTGGCCGCCCTGGCCCAGCCCGGGAGCGCCCCGCGTCGATAATCGGGCCGGATGCGCCGGCAACGCGGGAATGGCCCTGTTGATTCAGAAGTTCGGGGGGACCTCGGTGGCGGACACCGAGCGGATCCGGGCGGTGGCCCGCCGCATCGCCGCCAGCCGCGAGGAGGGCCACGAGCTGGTGGTGGTCGTGTCGGCCATGGGCCACACCACCGACCAGCTGACCGGCATGGCCGCCAGCCTCTGCAGCGATCCCCCCCGCCGGGAGATGGACATGCTGCTGGCCACGGGCGAGCAGGTGTCGATCGCCCTGCTGTCGATGGCCCTCCATGCCGAAGGCGTGCCCGCTGTCTCGATGACCGGCACCCAGGCGGGGATCATCACCGAATCGGCCCATGGCCGGGCCCGGATCCTGGAGGTGCGCACCGAGCGCCTGCGGCGCCTGCTGGAGGACGGCCATGTGGTGGTGGTGGCCGGCTTCCAGGGCACCAGCAGCGGCCATGCGGGCACCCCGGAGATCACCACCCTGGGCCGGGGCGGCTCCGACACCTCGGCGGTGGCGCTGGCGGCCGCCCTCGGCGCGGACGGCTGCGAGATCTACACCGACGTGCCCGGGGTGCTGACCACCGATCCCCGCAAGGTGGGCGACGCCCAGCTGATGGAGAGCGTCAGCTGCGACGAGATGCTGGAACTGGCGAGCCTCGGGGCCGCCGTGCTCCACCCCCGGGCCGTGGAAATCGCCCGCAACTACGGGGTGCCCCTGACGGTTCGCTCCAGCTGGAGCCAGGCCCCCGGCACCCGGCTCACCAGCGGTCCGGCCCGGCCGATCGGCAGTGAGGGGCTGGAGCTGGGCCGGCCCGTGGACGGGGCGGAACTCGAGGCCGACCAGGCCGTGCTGGCCCTCTCCCACGTCCCCGACCGACCGGGGGTGGCCGCCACCCTGTTCGAGGCCCTCGGCGCCGCCGGCCTGAACGTGGACCTGATCGTCCAGGCGATCCACGAGGGCGCCAGCAACGACATCGCCTTCACCCTGGCGGCGTCGGAGATGGAGCGCGCCCGCCAGGTGTGCCAGGAGGTGCTGGCAGCCATGGGGGCCGATGGGGCCCAGCTCTCGGCCGAGGCGGGCATGGCCAAGCTGAGCATCGCCGGGGCCGGCATCCTCGGCCGCCCCGGGGTGGCGGCCCGCCTGTTCGACACCATGGCCCGCCTCGGCATCAACCTGCGCCTGATCGCCACCAGCGAGGTGAAGGTGAGCTGCGTGGTGGATGGCCAGCTGGGGACCCGGGCCCTGCGGGCCGCCGGCGAGGCCTTCGAGCTCTCCGACCAGCAGCTGCGCCACGATCCGCCCCCCTGCCACGTCGGCGATCCGGCGGTGCGGGGCGTGGCCCTCGACCGCGACCAGGTGCAGGTATCGGTG
>NZ_JAYGHZ010000419.1:0-2473 GCF_034931285.1 Synechococcus sp. BA-120 BA3 | reverse complement strand
AAGCCAGGGCGAAGAGCTGCTCCCAGTTCTGGTGGAGCGGCCCGACGGCCGCGCTGGCCGCCGCCGCCGGCCCCTCGGGGTCACCCCCCTTGTAGAGCACCCCACCCGGCTCCAGGCGCCAGGGGGCCGGCTCCACCGCTGCGGTGGTCGCTGCCGGCCCATGCCCCTCGCCATGCCCCTCGCCGTGCTCCTGCCGGCGGCCGCCGCCCTGCAGCGCGCCGATCATCGGCGCCAGGGGCAGCAGCAGCACCAGGGCCGCGGAGACCGCCAGGGCCGCCGCACCGCCCACGGGGGCCGACAGGCGGCGGTGCAGGGGGATCCGCTCCATCAGCTCCCTGGGACCGAGGGGCTCGGGATCGGGAATTGCCAGGGGCAGCTGAACGCGGGGATCGAGGCGCAGCAGATCCAGCACCCGCACCAGATCCGCCAGCTCCGCATCGTCGAGATGCATCTCCAGGGGAGGGGTGTCGGGCTGGCTGCTGCGCAGCAGGAGCCGGTGGCCGCCGTCGGGGTGGGGGCCGATGTCGACCGGTTCGCCAGCCACGCTGAATTCGCGGCGCACGCCGCTGATCAGGTGGCGGGCATAGGGCAGCACCACCTGCATCAGGGCCTGGAGATGCTCACGGCGCCCCTCCAGCAACGGCCGGCCCACCCACTGCAGGGTCCAGCCGGTGATGATGCCCAGGGCTGCACCGCTCTGGCCGATGGAGACGTCGGGAAGACCCTCCACCTGAAGCCTGCAGCTGAGCTGATCGAAGACGAGGCTCTGCTTCATCACGGAACTCTGAATCATGGGGGGTCTGCTGCGGCCGCCGTCACGCCACCGCGTCCATCAGGCTGGCCTTGATGCGCTCGAAGCCCCCATGGCCGGCGCAGAGACTGAGGCCCTGCACCAGCTGGAGCCGCTGGGCCGCCCCCTCGTTCGGATCGAGCAGTTTCTGCACACCGCTGCGGCGGGGGTTCATGCGCTCCTGGATCAGTTCCCCCAGACGCCCCTGGAACAGGTCCCAGCGCTCCTTCGCCACCGACTCCGGCTCGCTGCTGGAGAGCAGGGAGCGCAGCATCGGGTAGAGGCGGTCGGCCATGACGCAGAGGATGCGGATCAGGGCATCGGTCTCGGCGACGGGCACCTCGCCGCGTCGGCAGGAGCGCCGCAGGGGGTTGTGGCAGCGCCGCTTCCACAGCTCCACCCGGTTGGGGAAGAGGCCGGCGTAGCCCAGCTGCTCGCTCATCCACACCATCGCCTCGCCGCCGTTGAGGTCAAGCGCCTCCATGCAGAGCAGCATCAGATCGAGACGCTCCAGTCCCCGGCGGGGCAGGGGGCGGGAGGAGCGGTCCTGGGTCGCCGCGTCCGGAGTGTCCTTGGCCATGACTGCGATGATGCCAGCGGCGCCGTCCATCCGTCACGTCGCCGGTACCGGTCCCTTCACCAGCACGACCCAGCAGCACGATGGCCAGCAGCCCTTCCTCGATCGATCTGCGCACCTGGGTCCGGGACATTCCCGACTTCCCGAAGCCGGGCATCCTCTTCCGTGACCTCACGCCCCTGATGCGGGACCCCGAGGGCTGGGGCGAAGCCATCCGCCTGCTGGGCCTGCTCTGTGATCAGGTGCAGCCGGATCTGATCGTGGGCATCGAGTCCCGCGGCTTCATCGTCGGCACGGCCCTGGCCACGATCGCGGGCGTCGGGTTCGTGCCGGTGCGCAAGCCGGGCAAGCTCCCCGGTGAGGTGATCGGCGTCGACTACAGCCTCGAATACGGCACCGACCGGCTGGAGATCCACAGCGATGCCCTCGCCGGCGGTCAGCGGGTGCTGATCGTCGACGATCTCCTGGCCACCGGCGGCACCGCTGCGGCCTGCAGCGAGCTGGTGCAGGCCGCGGGCGGGGAACTCTGCGGCTTCGGCTTCCTGGCGGAACTGGCGGCCCTCGATGGCCGCAGCCGGCTGCCCCAGGAGCATCCGATCGAGTCCCTGATCATCTACAGCTAAGCCTCAGCTCTGCTGGTCCTGCCAGGCCAGGACGCTGTCGAACTGCTCAAGGCTGATGAGGCCGAACCGCCAGAGCACGGCCGGGAGCGGCGCCTGCTCCAGCTGGGACTGGCGGATGCCCAGCTGGAGGGCGTTCTCACTCAGGCCCAGCTGATGGCGCAGGAAGCGCACCATGGCCGGAGAGGGCAGGGGCTGGGGAGAGCTGCTGATCACCATCCCCCCATGCTGCAAGTGGCTGGAGCAGGCGACAAGGTCCCTGGGTCATGGCCCGCAGGGCCAGGGCCCGGCTGGCGTCGACGCGGGCCAGGCAGACCAGGGCGAGCCGGCGCAGGGGCAGCAGCCAGCGGTGGCGGTTGGAGAAGAGCCGCACCAGCAGGTCGGTGGCCAGCAGGGTGAGCAGCAGATCGGGCCAGCGGCGGCGCCCGTAGGCGGCGCCGATGCGGCGCGGCGACAGGGTTCCCCGGGCCGCCCGTTCCGCCAGGC
>NZ_JAYGHZ010000418.1:0-2548 GCF_034931285.1 Synechococcus sp. BA-120 BA3 | reverse complement strand
GCTGCTGCTGGGCCGGGAGCTGGAGGACCCCGACGGCCTGCCCCACCCCATGGCCGGCCTGCTCCCCTTCCGCGCCCGCCGGGGGCCCCTCAGCCTCGGCTACCGCCAGGCGGTGCCGGAGGCCGACGGGCTGCTGGTGCGCCGCGGGGAAACCCTCTGCGGCCATGAGTTCCACCGCTGGCAGCTGCTGCCCCAGCCACCCGGCGCCGAAGTGTTGGCAGAGGCCCAGGGCCTGTGGCAACTTGAAGGCTGGGGATCACCCGGGAGGATCGAAGGATGGAGCGCTCCGACCATTCACGCCACCTGGCTGCACCTCCACTGGGCTGGATGCCCGGCGATTCCCTCGAGACTGGCCAGATCCGCCGCCAGCGCCGCGCCGCTGCCGAGGAACGCCGTTTCCTGCAACCCAGTCTCCGGGTGACGTCCACCTCCCATGAGCGCTGGCGCCTGAGCGTCCGCGGTCTGGTGCAGGGGGTGGGGTACCGGCTGGGCTGCCGCCAGAAGGCCATCGACCTCGGCCTCAGCGGCTGGGTGCGCAACCGCCCCGACGGTTCGGTGGAGGTGGAGGCCGAGGGGCAGCCCGACCGGCTGGTGGAGCTGCGGCTCTGGTGTGAGAAGGGGCCCCCGGGTGCCCAGGTGAGCGGCGTCTCCAGCGGCCAGGTGGCCGTGGCGGGCACCGACTGGTTCGAGATCCGCACCTGAACCCCCGCTGCACCGGACAAGCTGCACCGGACAAGCTGCGACGGACAATGGGGCGTCACGGATCGCAGCGATGCCGACCCCCAGCCTCTGGAGTGAACTGTTCGGGTTCGGCCTGGCAATCAGCTTCAGCCCCCTGCACATCGGCCTGCTGCTGCTGATCCTGCTGGGCCCCAGCCCGCTCCGGCGGGGCAGTTGGTTCGTGCTCGGCTGGCTGCTCACCTCCGCAGCGGCCATCGCCCTGCTGCTGAGCGTGGGCCACGGCTTGCTGCTCACGATGGAGCGGGGCACCGACCAGCGCACCGGCCTCGATCTGCTGGGGGCGGGCGGACTGCTGGCCCTGGGCCTCAACGGCCTGCTGAGCAGCCGCCAGGGGGGCGGCCCCCCCGGCTGGACCCGCCGTCTGGATGGCTTCTGCGCCCTGCCCCTGCCGCTCCTGCTCGGCCTCAGCGCTGCGGTGCAGGTCTCCAGCCCCGACGACCTCTTCCTCTATGCCCGCACCGCCGCCAGCCTGCTGGAGGCCGGGCTGAGCCGGCCCCGCGAGCTGCTGACCACGGCGGTCTTCAGCCTGTTCTCCGGCACCCTGCTGCTGCTGCCCCTGGCGGGGCTGGTGCTGGTGGGGCAGGAACGGCTGCTGCCGGTGCTCCAGGCGGGCAAGCTCTGGCTGTTCGACAACGCCGAGCTGATCGTGGCCGCCATCTGCTTCGGCCTGGCCGCCTACCTGGGCTGGCAGGGCATCGAGGGGTTGCGGGCGGGGTGAGGCTCAGGGGCCGTTCGGCGGCTCCTCGGCCTCCAGGATCCGGCCCAGATACTTGGGGTCGTGCAGGGTGCCGTGGCGGGAGAGGGGCAGCACCCGCTCCTTCGGCAGGCCAGGCAGGGGCTGGCGGGAGCGCAGCATCAGCCAGCGCCGCACCAGGACGACCAGACCCACCAGGGCCGCGGCGATCCCGAGGGCCCCCACGTCCGTGAGCAGCTCACCGCCGCCGGAGCCGCCGGAGGACGCGGCATCGACCGGCTGGCCTTCGGCGGCCGGGGTGGTGCCGATCAGCGTCAACGCTCCGGCCTGGGGCCGCACCATGGCGACGGGTGCGGATTGGGGAAGGGAGTCCAGCACCAATCGGTCGTCCACCACGCGTTGGTCGTGATGAGGGTAACGGGTCGATCCGGTTGTCGCACGTCCGATCCCCTGCCGCTTCAAGCGCCGGCGGCGTCGCGGTCGCCTTCCCGCAGCCAGCGGTCCCAGCGTTCCCGCTCGCCGGCCGCCGCGGCCCCCGCCATCAGGGTCACCGCCTGGCTGGCCCGGCTCACCGCCACGTAGACCAGCCGCTGGCGCAGCGGCTCATCCCGGGGCCAGAAGACGTCCTCGTCGATGAACACCTCGCCGAAGGTGCTGCCCTGGCTGCGGTGCACGGTGAGCACGGCCGCCGGCCCGAGGGAGGCGAAGGCGTCTCGCACCAGGAAGAAGCGCCGCCAGAGGGGCTTGCCGTCCTTCTGGCCCGCCTCCCGGGCCTGCAGCCGCAGCCGCTCCAGCACCCCGTCCAGGGCGGCCCGGGCGGCGCTGCCGATCGGCGGCAGCAGCCGCAGGTTGAGCTGGGACTCCCCCGCCTCCACGGTGGCGGTGAGGGTGTCGATCACCGAAGCCCCGAGGGAGCCGTCCACGCCGAACTCGGCCAGATCGCAGCGCTCGGGCCGCACGTCCCGCACCACCAGCTCCCGGTTGCTGCCCAGCAGCAGATCCGGCTCCTCGGCGGCGGCGTCCCCCTCCCGACAGGCCGGCGCCATCACGGCCGTGCGGGTGATCAGCACCTCGCCGGGCAGCACCGGCAGCTGGTCGGCCATGGCGCCGTGC
>NZ_JAYGHZ010000417.1:0-2641 GCF_034931285.1 Synechococcus sp. BA-120 BA3 | reverse complement strand
GTTCCTGGACTTCCTGCGCCTGGTGATCGCCGAGTCGGAGCGGTTCCCCGAACTGGCCAAGACCTTTCTGGCCCAGCTGGAGCGCACCGGGGTGGGCCGGGTGACGGCGCTGCTCGAGGCCATCCCCGGAGCCGCGGAGGCGGAGCTGCGGGCGCGGCTGTTCATGTGCGCCCGTGGGCACCTGATCCTGATGCAGGAACTGCCGCACGGCCGCGCGGTGGCCCCGGCGGCCCGGGCGGGCTGGACGCTGGTGGAGCAGCGGACGCTGCCGGGGGACGAACTGCTGCTGCGCTGGCGGCGGCCCCGGGCTCAGGGCGTGACCTCCTGAAGGCTGTAGCTGCCGAACCGCCGCCCGAGCTCCCGCAGCGGCATGTCCCGCAGGCTGTCGGTGGGCAGGCCGAACATCCGGGCCAGGCAACGCTTGACCACCTCCTCGCTGTCATCGCCGAAGCGACCGCTCACCATCTCGGTGAGCACCCCCAGGCTGCGGCCGCTGTTGTCGGTCTCCTCGATCAGGCACTTGCTGGTGGGCACCGCCAGCTTGCGGCAGGGATCCTGCAGGCTTTTCGCCAGATCCGCCCGGCCGGCGGAGACCGTCTCCACGCAGACCCGTGTCAGCTGGTTCTCCAGCTGGGGACGCAGCAGCATCAACACCGGTCGCAGCAGCCCGGCCCTGGCGGGTGCCGCCGGCACGACCAGCGCCGCGGCGGCCGTCAGGAGCACCAGGTTCCGCAGGGGCTTGGCCATGGCGGGGGGGAGGGACGCTCGGTCACAGGGAATCAACCGTTAGTTTTGCGCCTGCCCCCTCCCCCCTGCGTTGCCAGCGGCCATGGCCGAGCTGCAAGTCCGCTGGCATCAGGCAACGCGCGAGATCCCCGAAGACCAGTGGCAGGCCCTGGTGGGAGGCACCGGGGAGGCCGCGGTCGAGGTGGTGACCGAGGCCGTGGATCGCCCGTTCTACGGCTGGCGCTGGCTGCACCACCTGGAGGCCAGCGGCAGCATCGTGCCCCGCCAGGGCTGGCAGGCCTGTCATCTGGGGCTCTGGCGCGACGATCGGCTGGTGGCCCTGGCCCCCCTGTATCTGAAGGGCCACAGCTACGGAGAATTCGTCTTCGACCAGTCCTTCGCCCAGCTCGCCGGCCAGCTCGGCCTGCGCTACTACCCCAAGCTCGTCGGCATGAGCCCGGTGAGCCCGGTGCAGGGCTACCGCTTCCATGTGGCCCCCGGCGAGGACGCGGCGGTCCTGACGCAGCGGATGCTGGCCGAGATCGACGTCTTCTGCCGGCGGCAGGGAATCCTCAGCTGCAACTTCCTGTACGTGGATCCGGCCTGGCAGCCCCTGGCGGAGGCCGCCGGCTGCGCGCTGTGGATCAACCAGCAGAGCGAATGGCGCAACCCGGGCCACGGCGACTTCGAGGCCTATCTGGCCAGCTTCAATGCCAATCAGCGCCGCAACATCCGCCGCGAACGCCGCTCCGTGGCGGCAGCGGGCCTGACGGTCACGCCCCTGGCAGGGGAGGCGATCCCGCCGCGCCTGCTGGAGCGGATGCACCGCTTCTACGAGCAGCACTGCAGCCGCTGGGGTCCGTGGGGCAGCAAGTACCTCACCGAGTCCTTCTTCCAGGCGGCCGCCACCGACCTGCGCCAGCACCTGGTGCTGTTCAGCGCCCATCGCGGCGATCCGATGCAGCCCCTGGCGATGTCGCTCTGCGTGCACGATGCCACCGGGCTCTGGGGCCGCTACTGGGGCAGCGACATCGAGCTCGACAACCTGCATTTCGAGGTCTGTTACTACGCCCCGATCGCCTGGGCGATCGAGCGGGGCCTGGAGAGCTTCGACCCCGGGGCCGGCGGCAGCCACAAGCGGCGCCGGGGCTTCGTGGCCCAGCCCCGGGCCAGCCTGCATCGCTGGTACGACCCCCGCTTCGACGCCATCCTGCGGGACTGGCTGCCGGGCGCCAACCGGGAGATGCACGCGGCGATCACGGCGATGAACGCGGAGCTTCCCTTCACCGCTTCCTACGATCCCCCCCATGCACCACGACCCGAACCCCCGCCAGAGCCTGGATGAGGCGCTCTCCCAGCGCTTCATCAACCTCGACGCTGCCGGCTACTTCCTGATCAAGGTGGATGCCGCCGCCGGCGAGCTGGTCGCCGAGCATTACGCCAACGGCATCGATGAACGGGGCCTGGCCACCGACCCTGACACCGGAGAGGTGCTCAGCTGCCGGGGCGGTGACCCGCGGGCCCCCCGGGCCGTGTACCGGGGGCGCAGTGCCAAGGAGCTCGGCATCGCCCTGACGGAGGGAGATGGCCCCCATCCCCTGTCGCGGCTCGACCATGCCCTTTACCTGGGCCGGGAGATGCAGAAGGCGGAGCACTGTCTTGAGGCCGGCCTTCCCTACGTGCA
The DNA here is from genome assembly GCF_034931285.1 of Synechococcus sp. BA-120 BA3. Classification (NCBI taxonomy): domain Bacteria; kingdom Bacillati; phylum Cyanobacteriota; class Cyanophyceae; order Synechococcales; family Synechococcaceae; genus Synechococcus; species Synechococcus sp. BA-120 BA3. The sequence continues at coordinate 231 of NZ_JAYGHZ010000417.1, read as the reverse complement.
GGACTAGCCCCACCCCATCCAGGGCTGGATTCAGCCGGCGGCGACGAGACGGCAGCGGCCGTCCATCATCAAGGCCCCGCGCCCGCCCCCTTTCTGCATCGCATTTCCTAAGAAACACCCACGGCCATCAGGGATCTCCGCCTATCAGCCGGTAGCAACCAGTTGGTAACCCAGTGCTTTTGCACGTCTTTCCAGACCATGGATTTGACGTTCGCGAGATGCCTGCTGGTA
>NZ_JAYGHZ010000416.1:0-2645 GCF_034931285.1 Synechococcus sp. BA-120 BA3 | reverse complement strand
GCGCAGGCCTGCTGGCGGGTGATCGAGCGGGGGGTGAGCGGCCGCCACCACTGGAGCGACTGCGGTGCCGCCAGCTGGTACGACTTCGCGGTGGCCATCGGCCAGCTGGCGGCGGCGCGGGGGCTGATCGACGCCCCGGCCCGGGTGCGGCCGATCACCACCGCCGACTACCCCACCCCGGCCCGGCGCCCCTCCTATTCCCTGCTGGATGGCACCACCACCCGGCGCGAACTGGACCTGGAGGGGCAACACTGGCAGGCCGCCCTCGCCGAGGTGCTGGCGCGGATTCCCCTGCCCCAGGCCTGAACACCCCCCACCCACGTCGTCTCGCTCCACCCCGATGGATCCCTACCCCAGCCTCGATCTGCCGGTGCTGCTGGCCGGCCGTCGCCGCATCCTGGTGACCGGCGGCGCGGGCTTCATCGGCGGGGCGCTGGTGCGGCGGCTGCTGCGGGACAGCACGGCGACGGTGTTCAACCTCGACAAGATGGGCTACGCCAGCGACCTGCTGGGCATCGTCAACACCCTGGCGGCGCTGGGGCCGGCGGCGGAGCGGGCCGACGGGCCGCGGCACCGGCTGCTGCAGGTGGACCTGGCCGATGGGGAGGCCACCGCCGCCGCGGTGCGCCAGGCCGATCCGGATCTGGTGCTGCACCTGGCGGCCGAAAGCCACGTCGACCGCTCGATCGACGATCCCGGCGCCTTCCTGGTCAGCAACGTGATGGGCACCTTCCACCTGCTGCAGGCGGTGCGGGCCCACTGGGAGGGGCTGCCGGCGGAGCGGCGGGAGCTGTTCCGCTTCCACCACATCAGCACCGATGAGGTGTTCGGCTCGCTGGGGGCCACGGGCCGGTTCTCGGAGACCACCCCCTACGACCCGCGCAGCCCCTACTCCGCCAGCAAGGCGGGCAGCGACCATCTGGTCCAGGCCTGGCACCACACCTTCGGGCTGCCGGTGGTGCTGACCAACTGCAGCAACAACTACGGGCCCTGGCAGTTCCCCGAGAAGCTGATCCCGGTGGTGATCCTCAAGGCCGTCGCCGGCGAGCCGATTCCCCTGTATGGCGACGGGGCCAACGTGCGCGACTGGCTGTACGTGGAGGACCACGTGGAGGCCCTGCTGCTGGCCGCCACCAGCGGCGAGGTGGGCCGCAGCTACTGCGTCGGTGGCCATGGGGAGCGCACCAACAAGCAGGTGGTGCAGGCCATCTGCGCCCTGCTCGACGAGCTGCGGCCCGGCGGCTCCCCCCACGCCGGCCTGATCACCCCGGTGGCCGACCGGCCGGGCCATGACCGGCGCTACGCCATCGACCCGCAGCGGATCAGCAGCGAGCTGGGCTGGCAGCCCCGCCACGACTTCCAGCAGGGTCTGCGGGCCACGGTGCAGTGGTACCTGGAGCACGACGACTGGTGCACCCACGTGCGCAGCCGGGCCGGCTACGGCGGCGGACGGCTGGGCCAGGCGGGTGCCGGCGCGGGTGCCGTGGCGGGAGCGGGCCATTGACCCTGCGGCTCACCAACACCCTCAGCCGCCGCTGCGAGCCCTTCGCGCCGCAGGTGCCCGGGCAGGTGTCGATCTACTGCTGCGGCGTCACGGTCTACGACCTGTGCCACCTGGGCCACGCCCGCAGCTACATCGTCTGGGACGTGCTGCGGCGCTATCTGCTGTGGAGCGGCTATGCCGTCACCTTCGTGCAGAACTTCACCGACATCGACGACAAGATCCTCAAGCGGGCCGAGGAGGAGGGCAGTTCGATGGCGGTGGTGAGCGAGCGCAACATCGCCGCCTTCGAGGCCGACATGGCCGCCCTGCACATCCTTCCCCCCGACCGGATGCCCCGGGCCACCCGCAGCCTGGACGCGATCCGCCAGCTGATCGGTGAACTGGAGGCCAAGGGGGCGGCCTATTCGGCCGATGGCGATGTGTACTTCGCCGTGATGCGCCAGGCGGACTACGGCAAGCTCAGCGGCCGCACGCTGGAGGACCAGCAGGAAGGGGCCAGCGGCCGCACCAACGAGGCGGAGGAGGCCCGCAAGCGCCACCCGTTTGATTTCGCCCTCTGGAAGGGGGCCAAGCCGGGCGAACCCAGCTTCCCCTCCCCCTGGGGAGCGGGGCGGCCGGGCTGGCATATCGAATGCTCGGCGATGGTGCGCGAGGAGCTGGGCACCACGATCGACATCCACCTGGGCGGGGCCGATCTGATCTTTCCCCACCACGAGAACGAGATCGCCCAGTCGGAGGCGGCCAGCGGCCAGCCCCTGGCCCGCTTCTGGCTGCACAACGGCATGGTGAATGTGGGCGGCGAGAAGATGTCCAAGTCGCTGGGCAACTTCACCACGATCCGCGCCCTGCTGGAGAGCGGCGTCAGCCCGATGACCCTGCGGCTGTTCGTGCTGCAGGCCCACTACCGCAAGCCGCTGGACTTCACCGCCGAGGCCCTGGCGGCGGCCGCCACCGGCTGGAAGGGTCTGGACGCCGCCCTGGGCCTCGGCGAGCGCCACGGGTCGGCCCTGGGCTGGGGGGCCGAGTCAGCGGCCGAAGACTCCGAAGCGCTGATCGAGGCCCGCGGCCGCTTCGCCGCCGCCATGGACGATGACCTCAACACCTCGGCGGCGGTGGCGGTGCTGTTCGAGCTGGCCCGGCC
>NZ_JAYGHZ010000415.1:0-2700 GCF_034931285.1 Synechococcus sp. BA-120 BA3 | reverse complement strand
CCGCCGTCGTCGGCGGGGCAGCGCCCCAGGGCCAGGCGGCGCCGCTGCTGGCTGGCCTGCAGTTGCTCCACGCCCAGCCGGCCGCTGGCCACGGCCGCCACTATGGCGTCGATCGCCCCGTCGGCGTCCCCCGGCATCAGCACCAGGTCCGCCCCCGCCTCCAGGGCCAGCACCGCGGCCTCCGAGGGGCCGTAGCGGCCGGCGATCGCCTCCATCACCAGGGCGTCGGTGACGACCAGCCCCTCGAAACCGAGCTCCTGGCGCAGCAGTCCCGTGAGCACCGCCCGCGACAGGGTGGCCGGATGGTCGGGGTCGATGGCCGGCAGCAGCAGGTGGGCGGTCATCACCGCCGCCACCCCCGCCGCGAAGGCCTCCCGGAAGGGCGGCAGCTCCACCGCCTCCAGGCGCCCGCGGTTGTGGGGGATCAGGGGCAGCTCCAGGTGGGAGTCGCTGGCGGTGTCGCCGTGGCCGGGGAAGTGCTTGGCGCAGGCGAGCACGCCTTCGGCCTGGACGCCGCGGCAGAAGGCGGCCGCCAGGGCCCCGGCCGTGGCCGGGTCCTCCCCCCAGGCCCGCACGTTGATCACCGGGTTGGCCGGGTTGTTGTTGACATCGCAGACCGGGGCGAGCACCCAGTTGAGCCCCAGCTGGCGGGCCTCCCGGCCCGTGCAGGCCCCGTAGCGCCGGGCCAGATCGATGGCCAGGGCGGGATCCTCGGCATGGATCCGGGCCAGGGCCAGGGGCGGCACCAGCCAGCTGGCCCCCTCGAAGCGCTGGCCCACGCCCTCCTCCACATCGGCGCAGAGCAGCAGCGGGGCGCCGGCCCAGGCCTCCAGCTGGCGGGTGCGCAGCCGCAGTTCGGCGGCGCTGCCCCCCAGCAGGATCACCCCGCCCACCCCGCGCTGCAGCAGGCGCCGCAGGCTGCCGTTGTCCAGCTCCCAGCGGGGGTAGCGCCGCTGGCCATCGGCCGGATGGCCGCTGCAGCGCACCACCAGCAGTTCGGCGGCCAGCCGATCCAGTGCCTGGGGCGAGAGGGGGGGCTGGGGCGGATCGGGGAGCTCAGCCATGGGCGGAATCAGCTGTCGCTGCCGGGGTCAGCCGCCGGATCCACTTCGCCCGCTTCTGCCAGCGGCTCCTCCCGCTCACGCCGCTCGGTCTCCAGGCGCTGCAGCAGTCCCAGCACCGTGTTGCCCTTCTCCAGACCCCGGTCGAGGACGAACACCACCTCCGGCGTGCGGCGCATCTTGAGGCGCCGGCCCAGCTCCCCTTTCACATAGGCGGACGCCGCCTGCAGGCCAGCCATCGCCACCTCGCGATCCTCCGCGCTGCCGAAGATGCTCACGAAGATCCGGCAGTGCTGCAGGTCGCCGGCCACCTCCACGTTGGTGACGCTGACCATGCCGTGGTGGACCCGTTCGTCCTTGATGCCGCTCATCAGCAGCTCGCTCACTTCACGGCGGATCAGGGCCGCCACCCGTTCCACCCGTCGGCTCTGTGCCATGACTAAGCCAGCGGTGCCGACTGCACCATGGCACGCAGCACCAGGGTGAGGCTGACCAGACCGCTGACCAGGGCGCCCACCAGGGCCACCGCCGTGACCGGGTTGCTGCGGCGGCGGGCCAACGGCTCGAACACCGAGTTGAACACCCCCAGGCTGAAGGCGATCAGATAGCGCGGGTAGCGCGTCACATTGACGAAGAAGTCCTTCATGGCCTCGGCGACGGTCCTGGACGGATGCTGGCTACTCTGCCGCCCGGGGCCACGCCCAGCCGGCCCGGAGGGTCCATGGAGCTGCATCAGTTCAGACATTCCGCCTTCTGCGAGAAGGTGCGGCTGCTCCTGGCCCGCAAGGGACTCGAGGCCACCATCGTCGAGGTGACCCCCGGTCTGGGGCAGCTGGAGCTGTTCCGTCTCTCCGGGCAGCGGCAAGTGCCGGTGCTGGTCGATGGCGGTGAGGTGATCGCCGATTCCACCGCCATCGCCCTGCACCTGGAGGCCAGCCACCCGGAGCCGCCCCTGCTGCCGGCCGATCCGGTCGCCCGCGCCCGGGTGCTGCTGCTGGAGGACTGGGCCGACACCGCCCTGGCCCGGGGCGCCCGCCTGGCCCTGCTCCAGGCCGCGGCCAGCGATCCGGTGCTGCGCGCCGCCCTGCTGCCCGAGGTCACCCCCGCCCCCCTGCGGGATCTGGTGGGGGCCCTGCCCGGCGGTCTGATCGGCCCCGCCACAGAAGCGATGCGTGACCTGCTCGGGCCCTGTGAGGTGCGGCAACTGCACCGCAGCCTCGAGCAGCTCGCCCTGCTGGTCAGCGAGCGCCCCTATCTGGAGGGCGATGGCCTCACCCTGGCCGACATCGCCGTGGCAGCCCAGCTCTACCTGCTCAGGTTCCCCGCCGGCGCCGGTGCCCCCCTGGCCGGGCGCGGGGTCGACGGCATCGCCGACAACCCCGTGCTGGAACCCCTGTTCGCCTGGCGTGACCAGGTGTATGCGGCGGTGGGTCGGGACTGAGGCACCCCGCCGGGGCAGGAGCTCCACCCGCCAGAGTGGGGACCGCCGTTGTTCTGGCCGTGTCCGATCCGCTGCTGCGGGAGCTCGACCATTACGTGGTGCTGGAGCCCGGCAAGGGCGAAAGCATCCTCAGCGCCGCCGAGACGCTTCATTGGCTGGCCGGCCACCTGGCGGCCCTGGCCGAGCCCCCGGCCGACC
>NZ_JAYGHZ010000414.1:0-2712 GCF_034931285.1 Synechococcus sp. BA-120 BA3 | reverse complement strand
CCGGCGGGGTCTGCCACCAGGCGATCGCCAGCAGGGCCAGCCAGGGCATGGCCTGCACCAGCGGCCGCCAGCGCCGCAGTCCCTCAAGGGCGCCGCGGCAGGCGGCGCAGTGGCGCCCATGGCTCTCCCAGCGGTCCATCAGCGCCGCCCGATCGAGCCGGGGGGGCAGGGACTGGCCGGGGAAGGGGTCGCCGTCGTGGTCGTTGACCCAGTCGTGCAGGGCCTTCACGTAGACATCGGCGCCGGTGGCCAGGAAGAACGCCCGCTCGGCCCCGCCGCTGCGGCCCCGCTGTTCCAGCACCCGTTCCTGCCAGTGCAGGAACACCTGGTCGTCCTCCAGCACGGTGTGGTTGGCGATGTGCTGCAGCCACCGGGGCCGCAGGCCCAGCAGCAGGGGAGGCAGCCGGGACTTGAACTGGAAGGGGAAGCGGGCGAACAGGCGGCACTCACCGCGGCGGATCGGCGTCGCGTAGACCACCGTGAGGATGCGGGCGAAACCGGGCGCCGTGAGGTCGTGCCACATCAACCCGGGGGCGGCGTAGGTGGTGTGCTGGCTGCCGAGCGTGCCCTTGCGGGGGCCCTCCTCCCACAGGGCGGTGAACCCCTCCGGGCCGGAGCTGGTGATCGTCGCCCCCACCGGGGCGGCGTTCTCCCGCTTGCCCACCGTGCGGTGGTGGGTGAAGGGCACGTGGCTCACATCGAGCACGTTCTCCAGCAGGGTGAGGGCATCCATCGGCAGGTCCCGGAAGGTGTCCTGCACGAACCAGCCCGGCTCCTCCAGCACCGGCACCAGCGGCAGGGGCACCGCCGCGGCGCCATCGGCCTCACCGGCGAACACGAACAGCAGGTCCTGGGCCTCGGCGGTGGCGTAGGCCCGGCAGCGGGATCGCACGGCGCTGGGGCTGGCCCCCGGCTCGGCCTGGGGGATGGCGGTGCAGTGGCCGTCTCCGGCGAAGCTCCAGCCGTGGTACGGGCACTCGAGCTGACCGCCGGCATTGAGGCGCCCCTGGCTCAGGGGCACCAGACGGTGCGGGCAGACATCGGCGAAGGCCCGCCAGGACTGGCCGGCGCGGTCCCACCAAAGGACCAGGTCCTCCTCGAGGAGGGTGAAGGCGGTGGGCCTGGCGGGATCGACGTCCCGCAGGTAGGCCACGGGGTACCAGTGCTGGCGCCAGGCGGTCTGCGTCATGGTGCCGATTCTGGTGGGGGGGGCGCTCAGGTGCGGGCCCGTTACGAGACGCCGCGGGGAGGATGGTCTCCGGTGGCGGCGCTCCTAGGAAGGCCTGGAGGACCACCCTGCCGTCCCTCCCGATCCCCGTGGGCACCTTCCTGGCTGGCAATCCCCTGGCGATCTTCGCCCTGCTGCTGGTGCTGAGCGTGGTGGTGCCACCGCTGGTGCGGCCGCTGCGGCTGCCGGATCTGGTGGGGCTGCTGGCGGCGGGGGTGGTGATCGGCCCCCACGGCCTCGCCTGGCTCGCGTCCGGCAACGAGACCGTGCGGCTGCTCTCGGATGTGGGAGTGATCTATCTGCTGTTCATCGCCGGGCTGGAGATCGACCTGGGGGAGTTCCGGCGGATCCGGGCCCGGTCCTTCCGCTTCGGCCTGCTCACCTTCACCCTGCCGATGCTGGCCGGCACCGTGCTCGGGTTTGTCTACGGCTACCCGGCGGTGAGCGCCGTGCTGATCGGTTCGATCCTCGCCTCCCACACCCCCCTTGGGTACCCGATCGTGCGCAGCTTCGGCGCCATGCGGGAAGAGTGCGTCACGGTGGCGATCGGCGGCACGATCTTCACCGACATCGCCGCCCTGGTGGTGCTGGCCCTCTGCGTGAGCCTGGGGCAGGGCCAACTGAGCGCCGGAGGGGTGGTGGGCCTGCTGCTCAAGGTGGCCGTCTATGCCGCCGCCGTGCTGCTGCTGATCCGCTGGCTGGGCCGCGGCCTGATCCGCCGCAGCGTCGACGGCGACAGCCGTCTGTTCGTGGCGGTGCTGCTGGCCCTGTTCCTGGCGGCGGTGGGGGCCGAGCTGGCCGGGGTGGAGAAGATCGTCGGCGCTTTCCTCGCCGGCCTGGCCGTGAACGGCGTGCTGCCGGACGGCCGTGTCAAGGAGCAGGTGGTGGTGGTGGGGGCGAGCCTGTTCATCCCCCTGTTCTTCATCGATCTGGGCCTGCTGCTCGATGTGCCGGTGTTCGTGAGCACCATGACGGGCTCCGCCTTCGCGGTTGCCCTGATCCTGTGCCTGGTCGCCAGCAAGGGGCTGGCCTCCTGGTGCTCGGGGCTGCTGTACCGCTACGACGGGCCCCAGATGCTCACCCTCTGGTCGCTGTCGCTGCCCCAGGTGGCGGCCACCCTGGCCGCCACCTATGTGGGCTTCCGCCAGGGCCTGCTGGATGAGCGGATGCTCAACAGCGTGCTGGCCCTGATGGTGGTGACCGCGACCCTGGGGCCGATCCTGACCACGGTGGCGATGACCCGGATGGCCAGCCGTCGCTCCCAGGACCTGAGCCTGCAGGAGAGCGGCCAGCTGGCCCTGGTGCGGCGGGCCCTGCGGGTGCTGGTGCCGATCAGCGACGTCCGCAGCGAGGAAGTCCTGCTGGCGCTGGCCGGCCGCCTGATCGACGGTGAGGCGGGCCACCAGGGCTCGGTGCTGCCCCTGGTGGTGGTTTCGCCCCGCCAGGCCGGGGCGGGCCGCGGGCCCCATCCCGTTGTGCACCGG
>NZ_JAYGHZ010000413.1:0-2738 GCF_034931285.1 Synechococcus sp. BA-120 BA3 | reverse complement strand
GTGGCGACCTCCGGCACGACCGTGCGGGGCGCCCTCGACCCCCTGGAGCCCATCGCCGCCCTCTGCCGCCGCTACGGCCATTGGCTGCACGTGGATGGGGCCATCGGGGCGATCTTCGCCTTCAGCGAACGGCTCCGGCCCCGGCTGGGCGGCCTGGGGCTGGCCGACTCGATCACGGTCAATCCCCAGAAGCTGCTGGGCATCACCAAGACCTCCTCCCTGCTGCTGCTGGCCGATCCCCGCCACCTGCAGCGGGCCTTCGGCACGGGCCTGCCCTACATGGAGCCCAGCTGGGGCGGCGGCCACCAGGGGGAGGCGGGCCTGCAGGGCACCCGGCCGGGGGAGATCCTCAAGCTCTGGCTGGGGCTGCGCCAGCTGGGCCTCGACGGCATGGCCGCCCTGGTCGATGCGGCCGTCCGCCGCCGCAGCGAGCTGGAGCGGCGGCTGCGGGCCATCGGCGGCCTGACCCTCTGCAGCGGCCCCCTGCATCTGATCGCCTTCCGTCCCGAGGCCTGCGATGCCGCCGGAGCCGAACGCTGGAGCGCGGCCACCCGGGCGGCGCTCTTGGGCGAGGAGCTGATGCTGTCGCGGCCCGTCTACCGGGGGCTTCACCACCTCAAGGCGGTGCTGGGGAACCCCCATACGGGCAGCGAGCACCTGGAGCGGTTGGCCCTGGTGGTCCAGCGGAGCCTGGTGGAGGCCGCCGATGGCTGAACCGAAGCCGAACCCGGAGCCGGTGGCCCCGCCGCGCCCCGCGAGCGACCGCCGGGGCCGCTGGGTGGCGATCCTCACCGGCGCCCTCTCGATCCTGATCGGCGTGGCCTACCTGGTGCTGATCACCGTCCTGGATTCCCGCGGTCCTCTCCAGCCCCCGCCCCCCGAGGCCCTGGGCGTGGCGGCAGCCGCCGCGCCTGCCGCTGCTGCAGCGGTTCCACCACCCGGCTGAGGGCCGTCTCCAGGAAGCGGCGCAGCATCCCCTCCCGCTGGTTGAGGTCGTACTCGCGCTGCAGCACCTCCTGCAGCCCGCCATCGCCCCAGTCCTGGTTCTGGCGGAAATAGGTGATGAAGCTGCGGCCCGCCACCCGGGTCAGCCAGGCGGCGCTGACGGCCTGCACGGTCCGGCTGACGACCAGGGCGGGAAGGTTGAGGCTCAGGGCCGAAGTGATCAGGCCCACCCCCCCCTTGACCAGGCCCAGTCCCGCCAGGGTGCGGCCCACCGACAGGGCCAGATCCTGGGCGCTCTCGCGGCTGAGGCTGACCCCGTAGACCCGGCCGATCTCCACCACCATCTGGGCGTTGACCGCGGCGGTGGCGAGCAGGTCGATGCCCGGCAGCGGGGTGACCATCACCACCCCGGCGCCGATCCACATGTACCGGCCGACGATCGTGGCGGCGTCGCTGCGGCGCTGCCGGTCGAGCAGATCCTGGCTGGCCTGGCTGAGGTGGCGGCACTGCAGCAGCAGGTTGTCGGCGATCAGCTCCTCCCCGTCGGCATGCAGGACGGCGGCGATGCGGCGCAGCAGGGCCTCCACCTCCGGCTCCGGCTGCAGCGGCTTGCCCCCCGGCATCGGCACGCTCTGGGGGGCGGCGCTGGCGGGGATCACATCGTCGGGGCCGAGGCGGGCGGCGCAGCGTTGCCGCAGCAGCGCCAGCAGGCGCCGCTCCTCCTCCTCACCCCGCAGGTCGCACTTGTTGAGCACCACCAGCAGCCGCTTGCCGAGCCCCGCCAGGGCCTCGAACACCTCCAGCTCGCTGGCCCGCAGGTCACCGTCCAGCACCAGCAGCAGCAGGTCGGCCCGGGCGGCCAGTTCCCGGGCCAGGCGCTCCCGCTCCCGGCCCTGGCGGCCCGCTTCGAGAATTCCCGGGGTGTCCTCCAGGATCACTGCCCGGCTCAGGTCCTTCAGCCGCAGCCGGTAGCGGCTGGCGGCGGTGGTCGAGCCCATCGGCGCCCCCACTTCCCCCACCAGCTCCTGCAGCAGGGCGCGGATCAGGGAGGTCTTGCCGGTCGATCCGGTGCCGAACACGACGATCACCAGGTCGCCCCGCTCCAGCTCCGCCTCCATCCGCTGCCGTTCCTGGCGCAGGGCCTCCCGCTCCACCGCGTCGCGCACCTGGGCCAGGGTGCGGTCGATGGCGCCCAGGTTCCGCTGGGCCGCCTCCCGGCGGCTGGAGGGGATCGCCGCGGGGGCGGACCTGCCAGATCCCGCGGTACCGCCCTGCCGCAGCCGGCGCAGCCAGGGCCAGCCCACCTGGGCCAGGGCCACCACCAGGGCCGCCAGCAGGATCAGCATCAGCGGCCCCACCATCCAGTAGGGCAGCCAGGTGCTCAGGGTCCACTGCAGCTGCTGGATCGCCTGCAGCACCATGCCCAGCACCACCAGCGCCAGCAGACCCAGACCGACCCAGATCCAGAGCCGCGGCGGCAGCGTCACGGTCCCGGCGGTGCGGAGCGCACGATCTCGCCGAACAGGGAGGCGGCCAGGGAGCTGCTGGCGGCGCTGGGGCTGTTGTCATCGTTGCCCAGCCAGATGCCGATCACCCACTGGCGTTTGGGGGCATAGCCCACGAACAGCAGGTCCCGGCCCTCGTTGGTGGTGCCGGTCTTGCCCCAGCTGCCGGCGCCCACGTAGGCGGCGCTGCCGGTGCCGCCGCTGACCACCGCCTCCAGCAGCGTCCGCATCGCCTTGGCGGTGGCGGGGCCCATCACCCGCCGCCCCGGGCTGGTGACGGCCCTGGAG